>JANWHO010000136.1 GCA_025450375.1 Chloroflexota bacterium | reverse complement strand
GCCACTCGCTCTCCGACCATGGCCACGCCCGGGTTCAGCACTCCGCGCGCCTCCCACCATGCGTCGCCGGGAACCAGGATGGGATTTCCTGGGTCGCGAACAAACAAATCGCCAGTCATGTACGCTCCCTCCCTTCACACCTCTGCTGTAGCCACGCACGGAAGCAGCGGCTCCTGGCGTCTACGCCTGGAGCCGCTGCTTTTCTTGAGTCTTGGTTCCCACGTCGGGCACCGGGGAGCTAAAGCCTAGAGCGCGACGCGATTTCCTCCGCGACTGGTCCCGCCGGTAATCAATCGGGCGATCGCGATCAAGATCACCGCCCCAATAAAGGCGATCACGATACTGCCGACCACTTGATAGGTTCCGGTGGTGAACGATCCGACGATGATCCCGCCGATGAAGGCACCAACCAGCCCCAGAATCAGGTCACCGACCAGTCCAGTTCCCGAGCCCATCACCGCGCTTGCTAACCAGCCGGCAATCAGGCCAACCACAATCCATGCCAGGATGCCTCCGGGCGCGAGCCATACGGTTGCGAGCATCTTATTTCTCCTTTTCGTGCCGAGTCAGTGAAGCGGAACCCAAGCCCTCGTGACCTGTCAGTTCTGACTCTATTGTCGCTCCCTTATCCTGGCTCGTTAACGGCCAATCGGCCCATTCGACCGCGGAAAACGGACTAGGGCACGTGGCGGCAACCGGTACTAGACCACTTTCGCGCCATGGTTCGGCTATTTGAGGGAAGAACGACGAGCCACCTCACCGGCATAGTAGAGTATAGAGCGCCGGCCTTACCCTCCCTTCCCAAAGCCGGAATACGCTCGCTAAATGCCGGCGAGGCTGCCGTCTCCCAACTCCGCCTCGCCGGTCACACTTCACTTTCAAGGAGGTATATATGAATCCGGTGAACGTAAATCCTAGTCCAGACTACAGTACGGGCGAGGGCAGCCGGACAGCGGTCGCGAACAATCTAACCTGGGCGATTTCCGTGGTCCTGATCAACGAGGCGATCGCGGTAGCCGTTGTCTACGTCTTCCATAACGTCCATCCCTAACACAACCATTCAGGAGCGGAGGTTCTTACCAGGGATCAGATGACCGGGGACCACTACCTCTGATCAGTCCCTTATCATGGGGACGCTGAGCGCGGTCGAGTGCTTATTCCATTTTTCTCGACCGCGCTTATCATTGTCCGGCACTCATCGCCTCTTCCAGTGGTTCGCGGGCGGCCCAAACATTCGTATCGTCCATTTTCGCGCGTCCCGATCAACCCAATTCGCTGTGGGCTCCAAGTGATGTTCGGGCGGAGGTGATCCCCGCAAAACAGGCTTCCTCTGGGCGTAAGCAATTCTCCTTCGTATTGAAGCACGGCACGCTTAACAAAATCGTCGCATTACGAGATTTCGGCATGGGACCTGACTGGGAAAGGAATACGCCATGCGTCTAGAGGGGAAGGTAGCCATTGTCACGGGAGGCGCGACCGGCATCGGGAAGGCCATCGCCACGCGCTTCGCCCACGAGGGCGCGGCGGTCACCATCGATTACGTGGGGAAGGCGGACCCAGCGGGCGAGATTGTCGAGGCAATTGAGCACGCAGGCGGCCGGGCGCTGGCGATCAATGCCGACATCAGCAATGAGGACGATGTGCGTCATCTGGTGGAGCAGACGATCAGCAAATGGGGGCGCCTCGACATCCTGGTCAATAACGCGGGAGTGGAAGAGAAGCACCCTTTCCTGGATGTGCCGTTGGCGCTCTGGAACAAGACCATCGCCATCGACCTTACCGGCCCCTGGCTTTGCACGCAGGCCGCCGCCCGCCAAATGATCCAGCAGGGAGGGGCCGGCCGGATTATCAACATCTCCTCGGTACACGAGGATATGCCCATGCCGACCAACGCGCCCTACTGCGCGGCCAAGGGCGGTCTGCGGATGCTGATGCGCACCCTGGCGGTCGAACTCGGCCCTCATCAGATTACGGTCAATAACATTGGCCCTGGGGCGATCGACACGCCGATGGACGCGGCGCTGAAGTCACAGCCGGAATTGATGAAAATCCTTCTGGGAGAGATCCCACTTGGCCGGATGGGGAAGCCGGAGGACGTTGCCGGCCTGGCGGTCTATCTGGCCTCCGATGAGGCGAGCTATGTGACCGGATCAACCTACTTTATCGATGGCGGAATGTTGCGCCAGGCAGGCAGTTTGTGAGGAGTCCGGAAGTGGAAACCAACCAGGAAGCAGGGATCGTCATTCTGGGGGCCGGCTTTGGCGGTGTGGCCACCGCGCGCGGCCTCGCCAAACTGCTGCCCAAGGAAGGCAACGCCACGGTTACCTTGGTGGACCAGAATAACTTCTTTCTCTTCACCCCCATGCTGACCGAGGTAGCGGGCGGAGAACTGGATACGCGGCATGTGGTCAATCCGATCCGCCAACTCTCACCACGCGTCCGCTTCGAGCAAGGTCGGGTGGATGGGGTTGCCAGGGACAACGGCGGCTGGCGCGTCACGCTCACCCGAGACGGTCCGGGCGGCGCTCCCGAACGGAAGACCCTGCCCGCCGGACAGGTGGTGCTGGCCCTGGGTTCCACGCCCAGCTTTCACCACCTTGAGGGGGTGGAAGAGCATGCCTTGACCATGAAAAGCCTGGGCGATGCCAGCGAGCTCCGAAACCGCGCCCTATCCCTGCTGGAACGAGCCGACGGCGCCGACCGCCAGACCGAACGCGACGGGCTGCTCACCTTCGTGATCGCGGGGGGCGGCTTCACCGGAGTGGAGACCATGGCCGCGCTCAACGACTTCGTGCGATCGAGCCTTCGCTATTATCCCAGGCTGCGGAAGGATCAGGTGCGTATGTACCTGGTGGAGGAAGCAAGCCGCCTCCTTCCCGAGTTGAGCGCGAGTCTGGCGGAGTATGCCACCCGGAAGCTGCGGGATCGAGGGGTGGAGATTATTCTCGACACGGGCGTTTCCAGCGTCTCCGATCACGAGGTCCGGCTGACGAACGGCCGCGCCATTGCCGCGCGCACCTTCCTCTGGGCCGCCAGCCTGGCGCCCAGTCCCGTGGTGGCGGCGATCGACGTCCCGAAGAGCAAGAAGGGCGCGGTCGTGGTCGATCCGACCTGCGCCGTGTTGGGTCAGTCCGGTCTGTGGGCGTTGGGCGATTGCGCCGAGGTGCCGCGGAGTGGACGTGGCGAGAAGGGCGTCTATGGGCAGACCGCGCAGAACGCCAGCCGCGAAGGGGCCCTGGTGGCCGAGAATATCGCCGCGACCCTCCGCGGCGAGCAGCCCAAGCCGTTTCGGTATCAGCCGATCGGGGAGCTGGCCATCGTGGGGCGGCACCGCGGGGTGGCCAAGATCAAGGGAGTGAAGTTCTGTGGGGTCATTGCCTGGGCCATGTGGCGCGGGATTTACCTGGCCAAATTACCTCGGCTGTCCAAAAAGGTAAGGGTCGGGATCGACTGGACCCTGGATATGATTTTTGGCCGCGACATCAGCGCCCTTCCCACCTCGACCAGTGGGGAGAAGAGTGGAGGGGCAAGCAAGGCCAAGACGTCGGGGTGAGCAAAGGTGACGATAGGGGAGAAAGGTCCGATGTAGGGGCACCACTGGTGGGTGCCCTCGCGCGGGCCGCCAAGGGCACCCACCAGGGATGCCCCTACAACTAGTTACAGCCTAGACAAAAAGGAGAGCGGTTCATGGCCAAGAAAACAACGGCCGACCTCTTGATCGAACGCCTGACCGAGTGGGGCGTCGATACAATCTTCGGCTTCCCCGGAGATGGAATCAATGGGATATTCGAGGCCCTGCGAACTCACCAGGATACGATGAAGTTCATCCAGGTGCGCCATGAAGAGGCAGCGGCCTTCGCCGCCTGTGGCTACGCCAAATTCTCCGGCCGCCTTGGGGTCTGCCTGGCGACCTCCGGTCCTGGCGGTATTCACTTGCTCAACGGCCTCTACGACGCGAAGTGCGATGGGCAATCGGTACTGGCGATTACCGGTCATACCTTCCACGATCTGATTGGCACCCATTATCAGCAGGACGTGGATCTTGACAAGTTGTTCATGGACGTGGCGATCTACAACGAACGGGTGATGGGACCGGAGCATGTGGTCAACGTGCTCGACGAGGCGGTGAAGAGCGCCCTCCGGCTGCACGGGGTGGCCCACCTCACGGTTCCCAAGGACATTCAAGAAATGACCATGGACGATGGCGACCGCTCCACGGCTAACCCCGTCAAACACAGTGCCCGTATGTTCGCCGTCTCCTACCCACTCCCGCCCGAGGAGTATCTGCGGCAGGCGGCCGACCTGATCAACGCGGGCAAGAAAGTGGCGATTCTGGCTGGACGCGGCTGCTTGGGGGCGCGCGACGAGGTGACTCGGCTGGCCGAGGCGGTGGGCGGTCCAATCGTCAAGCCGCTGTTGGGGAAGGGCGTGATCCCCGACGATAGCCCATATACCACCGGCGGGATTGGCCTGCTCGGCACGGCCCCATCCCAGGACGCGATGGAGGAGTGTGACACCCTGATTATGCTGGGTACCAGCTACCCGTACATGGAGTTCCTCCCCAAAGCCGGGCAGGCCAGGACGGTGCAGGTGGACAGGGATTCATCACGGATCGGCCTCCGCCACGACGTGGAGGTTGGCTTGGTGGGAGATTGCCAGGCCATCCTTACCGCGCTGCTGCCTCTCATCCAGCACAAGGAGGATCGCGGATTCCTGAAAAAGGCTCAGGAGCGGATGCAAGACTGGAACCAGCTGATGGAGGAACGCGGCACGCGCACCAGCATGCCGATGAAACCCCAGGTCGCGGCCCGCGCCTTTAATGCGTGCGTCAATGACAATGCGATCGTGGTCTCCGATTGCGGCACGGTCACGACCTGGGCTGCCCGCCATATCCAGATGCGGGGCACCATGCAGTTCTCGGTCTCGGGGCTCCTGGCCACCATGGCCTGCGGCCTTCCCTACGCGGTGGGCGCGGCCGTGGCCTTCCCCGGCCGCCAGGTGGTGGCGATGTGCGGCGACGGCGGTTTTACCATGCTGATGGGCGAGCTTGCCACCATGGTCAAATACAATCTGCCGGTCAAGGTGATGGTGATCAAGAACAACGTGCTGGGGGAGATCAAGTGGGAGCAGATGGCCCAGGAGGGGAACCCCCAATTTGGGGTGGAGTTGCAACCCATCGACTTCGCCGCCTTCGCCCGGTCCTGCGGCGCGGCAGGCTACTGTCTTGATGACCCAAGTAAAGCCGAGGCGGTGATGCGTGAGGCGTTCGCCCAGCCGGGCCCGGTGGTGATTGAGGCGGTCGTGGATCCCAACGAGCCCCCCTTGCCGGGGAAGATATCCACCCAACAAGCGATTCATTTCGCTCAGTCACTGGCTCGCGGAGAGAAGGATGCCTTAGGGATCATCAAGACCGTCCTGATGGACAAAATACGTGAGGTTGTGTAGGTGGAGGAGATCACACGGGTTACCTCAGACATCGACCGGCATATACGCGAAGGGCGATTTCAGCGTAGCCTCTCCCTGATCGCCGGTTTCTCCGGCATGCTGAGTGGGCTGGAGGTGCTGACCGAGCACTATCGGGGCAGCTATAGTCAGCGGGTCATGTGGAGCCCAATCATCCTCAGTCCGTCCCTTCTGGTCGCGGGCGTCTGGGGCGCCCTCAGCCGGAAGGCGGCGCGAACCGTGCTGCCGATCGTCTCCGCCGTCACCATACTGGATGGGCTGATCGGGTTTGTCTTCCATGTGCGCGGCATTCACCGGAAGCCCGGTGGTTGGCGGGTGCCAATCTTCAACCTGGTCATGGGGCCGCCTGTGCTGGCTCCGTTGCTGTTCGCGATTAGCGGCTATCTGGGTCTGATCGCGGCCTTCCTTCGTCGCGAGGGCGATCCAAGCGCGCCCGTTGATGGGCGCGCCGAGAACTCGGGGTCCGGCGCGAACACCCGAAACCCATCAAGCTCCAGGTGGTCGCGACTGTTGCCGAGCGCTGTCGCGGCGGAAGGCGAGGAGCTGGAGCAGCATGTTCGCGAGGGGCGATTCCAGAAGCACCTGGCGGCGATGGCCGCCATATCGGCGGTCTTTAGCGGAGTAGAGGCCCTTTATTCGCACTATAAGAACAACTTCCGCTATAAGGCCCAGTGGACCCCGATCCTGCTTACTCCGGTGCTGTTCGGAGCTGGAATCGGCGCCATCTACAACCGCGCCTTCGCCCGCACCCTGTTGCCGATAGTCTCGATTCTGGCCCTGCTTGACGGCGCCGCGGGCACCTTCTATCACGCTCGCGGGATGTTGCGTCGCCCTGGCGGGCTCAAGTATCCCCTCTACAACCTGATGTACGGGCCGCCCCTCTTCGCTCCGCTTCTCTTCGCCGCCAGCGGCTTCATGGGTGTGCTGGCCAGCTTGTTGCGGAGGGCGGACTGATGGGCCGGCGGAACGGTAAGGACGGCACGCCCGCCATTCCCCAATCGGGGAAGGTTCCCAGACCGGAACTGCTGCCGGTTGATCCGGCCACCAAACGCCCATTGCCGCCAAGGGCCCAGCCGGGCTACTATCCCGGCTTCAGTACGCTCAGCCAGCAGGACTTCTGGGATGAGGCCACGCGG
>JANWHO010000135.1 GCA_025450375.1 Chloroflexota bacterium | reverse complement strand
CAACGGAGCGACACAGTTGGCCATTCGTCCAATTCTCACCAGTGAAAAGCCGATCCTGCGTCAACGAACCAAGCCAATCGCTCGAGTCGACATCACCATCCGCCGGCTCCTGCGCGACATGGTGGATACCATGCGCGACGCCCCAGGGGTGGGGTTGGCCGGGCCACAAGTTGGAGTTCCGCTGCGAATAGTGGTGATCGAATACGAGGAAACCCTCTATAAACTGATCAATCCAGAGATTACCTGGTTGTCCGCCGAGCGCGTGACGGCCGATGAAGGATGCCTGAGCATTCCCGGCTATATCGGCGCCGTCGAGCGATCCGAGCGGGTCAAGGTCCGGGCCAAGAACGAGCAAGGCAAGGCGATTAACCTCGCACCCGATGGCTGGCTGGCCCGCATTTTTCAGCATGAGGTTGATCATCTGGACGGCGTCCTCTTCCCCGATCGGATGGCGCCCGGCGAACGACTGCGCCCAGCCCCGGACGAGGAAGCTGACGTTCCCGCGGAACAGGTGGCCTCGGGGCAGTAACTTGGGGTCACTCGCGCGCGCCCACCGGGTAGCCGGCCAGCCCGATGCGGAGGGTGCGAATGCCTTTCACGGCGAGTTCCTGCCTGGCCTGGGTGTCCACGGTGCCTCTGCCATCCAGCACCACCCGAAGGCCGGGGAAGGCGGAAAGGTCCAACTCCCGGTACGCATCATGGTTTGCTTGCAGGATCACCACGTCCACTTCGGGGAGGGGGGAAAGCGATACTGGCTGAACCTTAAGCGCCTTTTGCTCCTCCATGGTCAAAAGAGGATCGTGGCCGAGCACCGTGGCCCCTCGATGACGCAGTTCTCGAGAGAGCTTCCGGGCGCTGGTGTGCGCGCTCTCTTTGACGTTTTCTCGGTAGGCCAGGCCCAAAATCAGCACATGGAGGCCCGCCAGACTTCCGAGCGCCTCCTCGAGAAGGTCCACCCCATGCGCGGCCATGGAGTCATTGATCGCCCGAGCCAGGGGAGGAAGGCGGAAATCATCCCACTTGCTGAAGAGAAAGTACGGATACACGGGGATACAGTGGCCACCCACCCCAACGCTTGGTTGGTGAACATGAGAGAACGGCTGGGAGTTCGCGGCCGCGATCACCTCTTGAACGTCAAGTCCCTCACGTTCAGCGTACAGGGCAAATTCGTTCGCCAACGCGATATTGACGTCGCGGTAGGTTGTTTCCACCAGCTTGGTGTATTCAGCCGCCTCGGCGGAACTCAGGGCCCGCACCTCCGCTTGCAGGACTGTCTGGTAAAATCGGAGCGCCGCCTCCGTGCTGGCCTGGTCAATGCCGCCCACGATTTTCGGGTAGCGCGCCAGGTCACGGAAAATGCGCCCTGAATAAACTCGTTCGGGGCTGAAGGCAAGCTGGAAATCGGTTCCGGCCTCCAGGTGCGAAGCCGACTGCAGCAATTGGGCCAGCCGGCCCCTCGTTGTCCCCACGGGAAGGGTAGTCTCGTACACGACCAAAGTACCCGGCCGGAGTCCCGCGCCCACGCTCAGGGTCGCGGCATCGATAAAGCGGTAATCTACCTCACAGGCGTCGGTCAGCGCCACGGGGACAATGATCACCACCACCGACGCGGCGGCGGCGGCGGCGGCGGTGTCCGTGGTCGCCCGGAGGCGGCCCTCCCCGTGGACACGGCGCAACGCCTCGGCCAGCCCCTGCTCGGAGTCGAACGGGGCGTCACCATTATTCACCGCTTTCACCACGTCCGCGGCCAGATCGCAGCCGATTACCTCGCGGCCGCTGAGCGCGCACTGGACCGCGAGCGGCAGGCCGATTTTCCCCAGGCCGACCACGCAGACCACGCCGCTCTCGATCGTTTCAGTCACCCAACACCTCCCTGACTGACGGCCGCGATCGCGGTGCCCGTCCGGCCAGACTCTACAATCAGCGTGGCAAGGCGGAGCGCCTCCAGACCATCCTCGGCCGTCACCACGACCGGCTCGGCGGTCCCAGGATCTCCGGCGAACTGGTTGTTCCGCGCCCGCCCCACGGCCATGGCGAATTGCTCAAGTTCCACCCGCAGCGGCTCACGCTTCTCTACCTTGTAGCGGGTCATGCTGCCCTCGCTCACCCCGGTCAGATTCTGCAAGGCTTGCCACTGGGTCGCCGCGTAATCATTGGCATAGAAGTACAAATCCTGCACCAGATAATCGACCACGAACATCCCTCTCTCGCCCGTAAGGGTGAGGGTACGCACCTTGGTGGGGGTCAGCCAGTTTATGTCAAGTGAAGCGATCACTCCATTGGCGAACCGCAGTTGGCCGCAAAGCAAGTCCTCATGGGCGCTGTGGATGCGGCGCTCGGTTTCGGCGAACACCCGGACCACTTCGGTCCCGATCAGAAATCGCAGCACGTCGATGTCATGGGTGGCCAGGTCAAGTACCACCCCAACGTCCTGTACGCGGGCCGGAAACGGCCCCAGGCGGCGGACATGAGCCAGAAACACCCGCCCTAGCTCACCCGTGTCCAGCCGCCGCTTGAGTTCGATGACCGCCGGATTAAAGTGCTCCACGTGGCCCACCGCCAGCAGCGCCCCGTGCCGGCTCGCCAGCGCGGCAAGATCGCGGGCCTCGTCCACGCTGGCGGCGAACGGTTTCTCGATCAGGGTCGCGATGCCGGCCCGAAGCACGTCCCCAGCCACCGCGTGATGGGCAAGCGTGGGAACGGCCGCCACCACGAAATCCGGGCTCGTCCGCTCCAGCAAGTCCTGGTGCCGGGCGAACGCCGGCACGGCGAACCGACGCGCGGCCGCCTCCCGTCGGGCCGGGTCATCCTCTACCATGCCCACGAGCTCGATCCCATCCATCTCGGAAAGAACCCGGAGGTGATTGCGGCCCATCACGCCGCACCCGATAACTGCTGCCTTTAGCACAGGGCCCGGACCTCCCGCACGATGGTCTCCAGATCCCGTTCGCTCAGTTGAGGATGGACAGGGAGGCACAATACCTCGCGCGCCGCCTTCTCCGACTCAGGCAAGCTGTCTTGAAAACCGCGATCGAGGTACAGGGGTTGCTCGTGAACGGGAATGGGGTAGTGGACGGCCGTCCCCACCCCACGCTCACGCAGAGCCGCCGCCACCGCGTCTCGGCGACCATCCGGAATCCGGATCGTGTATTGGTGGTACACATGCGTGTACCCCGACGCCACATGCGGAATCTCCACCTTGCCTTTCAGTCCTTGGTCGAGGAAACAGGCATTGGCCTGCCGTTTCCGGGTGAACTCTCCCAGGCGATGCAATTGCGCCAGCCCAATGGCGGCGTGGATGTCAGTCATCCTCAAATTGTAGCCAAGGATCTCATGCCGATACCGTTCGCTCTGGCCGTGGTTGCGTAAGCGTCGTACCTTTTCCGCCAGGTCGGGATCAGCGGTAGTCAGCATTCCCCCTTCCACCGAGGTAATGTTTTTAGTTGGGTATAGGGAAAAGTTCCCCGTGCCAAAAGTTCCTACTGATTGCCCATTAATGCTCGCTCCGTGCGCTTGGGCCGCGTCCTCCGAGACATGCAGATCATGCCGGCGGGCAATCTCCATCAAGGCTGGCATATCAGCGGGGTAGCCATACAAGTGCACTGGCATAATTGCCCTGGTCCGCTCTGTAACCTTCCGCGCGACCTCTGCTGGGTTCAGATTGAAGGTCTTGGGATCGATGTCAGCGAAGACTGGTTTCGCGCCCACGTACAGAATAGCATTGGCCGAGGCGATAAAGGTGAAAGGCGAGGTGATCACTTCATCTCCGGGCCCAAGGTCAAGGGCCAGCAGATTGAGGTGCAGCGACGCGGTGCCGGACGACGAGGCGACCGCATACTTGGCGCCAATCGCCGTCGCGAACTGCTCCTCGAACGCCGCCACCCGAGCGCCCTGCGCGATCTGGCCGGAACGCAGCACCTCAAGCACGGCTGTTTCCTCGTCAGGCCCGAAGGTGGGTTTGACCACCTGAATCATCTGTATATCCTTTCCCACGGCACACCCAGAAGCCTGGCTGGCCGCCGGCGGCCACGCCAAATAGAACACGGCGCCCAAACGGCCGTTAGACCCTACTCAATTGGCAGTTCAGTTTCGTGTCCACAGCGGGCGCAGACCCCCACCTGGCCGGCAACGGGTCGCCCGGGGACCACGAAGGTGAGTTTCCCGCCGCAGGCGCAGACAAAGCCCGCCAGTCTCGCGGGATTCCCGGTCACCAGGCCATGCGCCGGCACCGAACGAGTGACCACGGCCCCTGCCCCCACGAGGGCGAAGCGCCCAACCGTCACCCCAGGCAAAATGATCGCGCCAGCCCCAATCGCGCAACCGTACCGGAGAAGAATTGGCCCAACATCCCAGTCTTCCGTCGTTTTCAGGCTTCCCTCGGGAGTAATTGCCCTGGGCAACCGATCATTGGTGATACAACAATGAGGCCCCAGAAACACCCCATCCTCGAGCGTGGCGCCGTGGAATACGCTCACGTTGTTCTGAATCTTACATCTATTTCCGATGTGCACGTCGAAATCGACATACACGTTCTTGCCAAGAATGCATTCAGCCCCGATGTGGCTGCCCTCCCGCACCTGCACGCCTTGCCAGATGCGAGTGTGCGCGCCAATGCTGGCCATGGGAGAGACATCGGCGGCGGGATGAATATGGACGGTTTCGTTCACCTAGGGATTATAGCACCGTCTTTCCGTTTCCGATCCTGGCCGGAGCCGCGGGAGTGTCGCGGATGTCGTAATGGTGGCTCATGTGATTGCCGGAGTCCGGATCGCACCGGTCCTGGCTGGTTATCCGATCAGGCGAAGCAGGTCGCCCACTACTCGATCCGCGTCATGATGAACCTCTACAAATTGGCGCGCGGATGTGCCAAGCCGCTGGCGGAGCGCGGCGTCGACTATTACGCGCCTCAGGTTTTCGACGATATTGCTGGGGTTGGTACTGAGGACCGGAACAGCCTCGACCCCATGTGCGTGCTCAAGATCCTGACTAATATAGGTCAAGACACATTTGCCGAGCGCCATGGCCTCGACGGTGAGGAGTCCGTACCACCCGGCCATCAACTGATCGACCACAATGTCACAGCGTTCAAGTTCCGCCCGAATCTCCGCGTGTGGCCGGTTGTGCAAGACCACGAAATCGAACTCGACCCCTTCATCGCGCAATTGCTGGATCGCTTTGTCGACGTACTTCGTCCCTTTGATCCCGGTGTGGCTGGGCGCGTGTACCACCCTGGGGCGCGGATTATTCGAGCGCACCGGCGCCCACCGGCGGAGATCGAGCGGGAACCAGAAGTACGAATACTTCGCCAGATACTGCGCATATTCCGGCTGGGCGAGAATCAGATCCGCATAGCGTTCGGCCATCACGGCCCGCGCTTTCTTCTCGGAAGCCACGCAGCGCTCCGTGCAGTCCGTGCACGTAGCAAACTGGCGGCCGAGCGGCAGAATGGCGTCCCTGGCCCGGACATCACAGCCGAGAAAAATCATTACCACCGTCTTGCGCAGGCATCGCAAGAGCGGCAAATCGCGATTTTGCAGGTCGAGGGAGCCGCCGAATACGAAAATGAAAGTATCGTAGATCAGAATGGATCGGAGTACCAAAAGGACGCTGAGCAAAAGCTGTTCGCGCCGGGACACCCTGCTGAGTCCCACATACTCCGCTGACCGGGGAAGGAGAATCGCCTTATACGGCCGGAGGCGGCGCCATACCTTCGCCATGAACGTGGACGATGAAGATGCACCGCTCCCGTTTCCAGCGCCGTAGAACGGATGCGGTTCCCACGAAATCATGGTCGAGGCGATGTTCCGCCGCGCCAGCGCGTCTTGAATGCTTGGGTTGAGGGTGCCAATCTGGAACATTCCGATCAACACTCGGCGCGGACGACGGCGAGAATGTGCCACCGGGCTCCGCGCCTTCCCCTCCGGTTGGCTTGTCGGGCCATTCGCTCGCATTTCTACCTGCCCATCCCCTGTGTTCTCGTCGTCCAGTCACCAGTGTACCGGTCCAGGCGCGGAGGGTATGCGACCCTCACCCAGGAGGCCGCACGTCTTTCCGCCGCGCTCGGGCCCGGCTACAATGGGGTCTGGGTGGAATCGAGTGCCCCTTGCGCCTCCGAGACCTACAAGATGGGAACGAATACGTGACAGTACTGCCCTCACGGAAGATTTTGATTACGGGCGGCGCCGGCTTTATTGGGTCGGCCCTGATTGCCCGCCTCATCGAACGTTACCAGATTGTCGTCTTCGACACTCTTCAGCGGAATGCCCTGGCAAAGTCCGGACTGGCCGATCATCCCCATCTGCAAATCGTGCAAGGGGATGTCCTTGACCTACCCGCGCTGGAGGGCGCGATGAGCGGGTGCTCAGCCGTTCTGCATCTCGCGGCGGTCGCGGGCGTCGATACGGTTATTCGCCAACCGGTTCGCACGATGACCACCAACCTGGTCGGCACTCTCAACGTGCTTTCCGCCGCCCATCGTCACGGGGGGATTGAGCGGCTGGTTGCCTTTTCCACCAGCGAGGTCTTCGGCACCCATGCCTACAAGGTAGATGAGCTCCACGCTACCTCGCAAGGCGGGGTTGGCGAGGCCCGCTGGACCTATGCCGTAAGCAAGTTAGCGGGCGAGCACATGGCGCACGCCTACTTCGATGAATATAATTTGCCCATCGTAATCGTGCGCCCATTCAACATCTATGGTCCAGGGCAGATTGGCGAGGGCGCTATTCACCATTTCGTGGTCCGCGCTCTCCGGGGCGACGACCTGGTGGTCCATGGGGATGGCTCGCAGATTCGCGCCTGGTGTTATATCGACGATCTCGTGGACGGCACTCTCATGTGCCTGGAGGCGCCCAGCGCCCTGGGAAATACGTTTAATATTGGCAATCCTCGCTCGACCGTCACCATCTATGACCTGGCCGAACGAATTATTCGCCTCGCCAATTCACCCTCCCGCATTTCGTTCAAGCCGATCACCTATGCCGACATTGAATTACGGATCCCCGACATCTCCAAGATGCAAACGATGCTCGGCTATCAGGCCCGGGTAAATCTTGACGACGGGCTTTCCCGTACCCTGGCCTGGTACCGCCAGCGCCATCTCGATTCCGTGCCGGATCTCTAGGCGAGTGCGCAGCCACGGATCGGGAGTGTTCACACGGGATCAGTTTCGTCGGCTCGGCCAAGACGTGGTATTCGAGCCAGGAGTCCTTGTCTTCCATCCGGAGAACATCGAAATTGGGGACAACGTGTACGTTGGGCACAACGCAATTCTGAAGGGCTACTTTAAGAATACGCTGGTGATCGGCGCCAATACCTGGATTGGCCAGCAATGCTTCGTTCATAGCGGAGGCGGCATCACCATCGGCTCCAACGTCGGCATCGGCCCGTCGGTAAGAATCATTACCTCCTCCCATGTGGAAGAAGGCCGAGAGGTACCGGTATTGTATAGCGCCATCGAATTTGCCCCGGTGACGATCGAGGATGACTCGGACCTTGGGGTGGGTTCCATCATCTTGCCCGGAGTCCGGATCGGACGCGGAGCGATCGTCGGGGCGGGCGCCGTGGTTACCCGCTCCGTCCCCGAGTACGCGGTCGTGGCGGGATCGCCGGCCAAGATTCTCCGCTATCGGGGCGAATCAGCGCCTGGAGGGCCGGATGGCGATTAGGCTGACCAGGCCATACACCGATGAGGACGAGTTGCGCGAAATCGCGGGTGTGCTGGCCTCAGGCCATCTCACTCAAGGCCCGAAGGTGGCGGAATTCGAGGCCGGCGTAGCCCAGGCCGTTGGCTGCACGCACGCGATCGCGGTCAGTTCCGCCACCGCCGCCCTTCATCTGGCGGTCTCCGCGCTGGATGTCGGACCAGGGGACGAAGTGGTTGTGGCGGACTTTACCTACCCAGCCACCGGCAATGTGGTCGCCCTGCGCGGTGCCAGGCCGGTCCTGGCCGACATCGATCTGGCGCATTTCGGGATGGACCCTTCAGCCCTCGAACCGCTCTTGAATGATCGTACTCGGGCGGTGATCGTGGTCCATCCGTTCGGGGCTGCCGCGCCCATGATCGAAATCACTCGAATGTGCGGCGCTCGCGGCATTCCGATCATCGAGGATGCCGCCTGCGCGATCGGCGCCACGTATCTCGGGTGCCAGGTTGGCACCCTCGGTGCCATGGGATGCTTCAGCTTCCACCCAAGAAAGGGAATCACCACCGGTGAGGGCGGAATGGTCACCACCAACGACGACCAGCTTGCCGATCGGGTCCGCCGGTTACGGAATCACGGGGCCGTAAAGTTGAACGGCGTCCTTGCCTTCGTGGAGGCCGGGTATAATTACCGGATGAGCGACCTACTCGCCGCCGTGGGAGTGGCGCAACTCCGCAAGCTCGACTTCATTATCGCGGCCCGCCGAGCCGTGGCCCACCGCTATACCGCCGCTCTCTCCGATGTTCCTGGTCTTCGTTGCCCGGTCGAACCTGAAGGCGCGCTCCACACCTATCAGTCCTACATCCTCCTGTTGGCCCCGGAAACGGATCGCGATATCTTTCTTTCCGGCCTCCGTTCTCGCGGCATTGAGTGTACGATTGGCACCTACGCCCTCCATGCACAGCCGTTCTATTGCCAGTCTTTTGGCTACACTCCCGGTCAATTGCCGCAATCGTGGAGAGCCTTCACCAAGACCGTCACCCTGCCGCTATTCGGGGGCATGACCGAGGAGGAGATCACCATGGTGATAGCAGCGGTCAGGGACACCGCGCGCGCCGGCAGAACCTAAAAAGCACGCCATCGACGATACTCCTCATTACCAGGTGCAAGTACCGGGGAATCCGCGCCTTACCGACCGATAGCCAGCTTCAATCGGGTTGCTACCCGTATGAGGCTCCCAGCAACGGACCCGTAGTGCCTGGTGTAGAACCGTTCCAGTCCTTGATAATAGCGTTCCCGGCGCGCCCGATCGGCTGCCGATGGCCGATTGAAATGCCATACTGCCGCGGACGGGACGAAATCTACTCGCCAACCGCGTTCGCGGAGTCGTTTGCAGAGATCGTTGTCCTCGAAGTACATGAAAATCGCCTCGTCCAACAAGCCCGTGGTCCGCAAGGCAGCGGCGCGCAGCACCAGGCAGGTGCCCGCGACCCAATCCGCGGGCCGACTCACATCGCCATCCCACTCGTGTAGCTCCCGGCCGCGGCGATGGGCAATGGCGCGGCGCAACAGGTACGCCGGCAACGGATCGCTTCCATGGGAGAACGGTTGCGGCGTGCCGTCCGGCCAGACTAACTGTGGCCCGCATGCCCCCACCTGAGGATGAGCCCGCAGATGATCGCGCAGGATCTTGAGCGTATCGGGCCGCACCAGGGCGTCGGGATTCAGCAAACAGATCAGATCCGCGGGTATCGACCACAGGCCAAGGTTATTCCCAGCGGCAAAGCCAATATTCCCGCCCGCCCGCAAAAAGACCGCCTGATCCGGCACGGCGCTCACAAAATCCGCCAGGGCCGCGTCACTCCCATCGGTCGAGGCATTGTCGACCACCGCCAAACCAACCCGCACACCCTCGGAACCCAGGGCCGCCTCGGCGGCATCCCGGGCCAACTCCCCGCCGTTGAAATTGAGGAGAACCACGCACAGGTCAAAATCCGCACCGGTAACCGCCGCTTTCTGAGCCGGTAGCATCATGCCCTCTATGCCGGTGAGGCGGATGGAGCACCGGCCGCCGTGACCGTGGAGGGCTGATCGATAAAGACCTTGAGCCATCGCGCCAGGTTTACGAAGCGCCAGACCAGGCTGGTATCGCTCGTGTCGCCGTTCGCGAAGGCGGTGAAAGCCTCGCGCGCCGCCTCCGGGCGCACGAATCGGCTGAGCGAGGGCGGCGGATCGGCCAGCAGCCGCTCACATGCTGCCTTGGCTGGGCCGCGGAGCCATGCGGCTTCTGGTGTGTTGAAGCCAAGTTTGTCGCGGCGGGTCCATACCTCTTCCGGCACCCACTTGCGAGCCACGCGCCGCAAGGTGCGCTTACTCAGGCCATCCTCTATCCGAAAGGCATTGGGCCGCCGGAACACGTACTCCACCAGCCGGTAATCGAGAAACGGAACACGCGACTCCACGCCGAACGCCATTGAGTTCCGATCCTCGTAGCGGAGAAGGGCAGGCAGGCTGGCTTTCGTAAACAGCCAGTGGGTCACCGAGGGCAGGAATCCGGACACCTCAGGCGAGTACAGGGTGGGAGGGATCCAACTGCTGGAGCGGGCCCAGGCTACGTGATCGGGCGCCATCCACGGCGGCAGGCTGTCCACGGCATGCGACCGCGGATATCGCGGATTGCGAAGCCAGGGGTGGCGGGCTCGCATGGCGCGAGCGGCCAGGCGGGCGCCGGTGCCAAAGTGATCGCCGAAGTTCCGTTGGTAGAGGTCAACTTCGCGCACCAGGTCCGGAAGCCGGCCATGGGTCAGGAGATCGGCGAAGAAAGGGCCAAAGTAGCCGACATACCCACACAGCAGCTCGTCCGCTCCCTGACCATCCAGCAATACCTTCACACCGTGAGCCCTGGCCAGACGCATGACTTCCCACTGGGCGAAGATACTGGAGGACAAAAATGGCTCATCCTGGTGCCAGACAATGTGATCGAGTTGGCGCTCCAGATCCTCTCCCCGAGGATAGGTATAGTGAGCGGCCACGCGGGTATCGCGGACCACGGCTTCCATGAATCGGCGCTCGTCGATGCGATGGTCCTCGAAGCAGGCGGAGAAGGTCATCTGAGGCTCACCACCATGCAGCCACGATTCACGCACCGTCTGGGCTTCCGGTCGGTCCGGAAACAGAAGCCGATTGACCATGCATACGATGGTCGATGAATCGATGCCGCCGCTCAGACAGCTTCCCACCGTCACGTCGCTCCGCAAGCGGAGACGGACACTGTCCAGGAGCAGCGCCTCGAATTCTTCCTCCCAGCGAACTCGCTCGCTCTCGGTTGAGCGCCTGCCGACTGGATCATCGCTCCTCGGCAACTCCCAGTATTGTCGGGTTGTTCGATGGCCGGGTCCAATCGTCAGAGTGTGGCCGGCCGGAAGGACCTGAACATCCTTGAAGAATGTCTCATTGGTATGATCCACCAAGGCCACGGTCAAAAAGTCCATAATCCGCGCCTCGTTGGGCTCGGATCGCACCCATGGCAGGGCCAGCAGGGCCTTGATCTCGGACGCAAAGGCAAAGCGGCCGGCTCGTTCGACAAAGAAGAAGGGCTTCACCCCGCAGCGGTCGCGCGCGCAAAACATGCGGCCCCGATGCGCGTCCCAGATCGCGAAGGCAAACATCCCATTGAAGCGCTCCACGCATCGCTCGCCATACTCTTCATAGGCATGAATAATCACCTCGGTATCGGCCATGGAGCGGAACTGGTGGCCGCGGGCAACCAAATCGGGAATCAACTCACGATAATTGTAGATTTCACCGTTAAAGGTGATCCACATCGTGTGGTCCTCGTTCGGCATCGGCCCATGCCCCGCCGGGGAGAGGTCGAGAATTGACAGGCGGCGATGAGCCAGTCCGGCGGCAGGAGCATGGAAGACACCGCTGTCGTCGGGGCCGCGATGGACTAATTGGGTTCCCAGCAGATCCAGGTGGTCGCGCTCGACCGGTATCCCGTCGAGCGACATGATCCCGGCAATCCCACACATGTGCTGCCTTCCTTTCCGGGCTAGTCCATCCGCGGCGCGGACCGCCTGCCTCTGGTCAGTAATCGCGCGTAGACCGCTCGCAAATTCGCCTGCTCGGTCCGGGCATTGTAGCGGCCACGAGCCGCCGCGAGCGCGCGAGTCCGCATCGTGAGGAGCAGCTCCGGGTCCCCGGCAAGGCGCCGCAGGGCAGCCGCGATGGCCTCCCGATCGCCCGGAGGCACCACAAGCCCACATCCCGTCTCCAGGACGATCTCCCTGAGAACAGGCAGGTCGCTGCAAATCACCGCCAATCCCGCGCTCATGTACTCAAAAAGCTTATTGGGAGAACACAGTTCATAGCTCATGCCCATGGGGAGAATCGGGACAAAGCCCACCGCGAATCCGCTGAGCGCCGGCACCATCCGGGCCATCGGCACCGGACCGAACACACGGGCGCGGTCGCCCACTCCGAGATCCGCGATCCGGGCCTCCAGTTCGGTCCTCAGACTCCCTGGGCCCCGCACTACTAGATTGACCCCTGGAGTAGCCGCGACGGCGTCGATCACCTCGGTTAGCCCCCGGTTTGGGACGAGCGCGCTCTGATAGATGGTGTCCAAAGGCGCGGTAGGTTCAATCCACGGTGGTTCTCGGAGATCGGGCGCCTCGGGGCAATTCATCACCACCACCGGGCGCCCGATCCCATAGCGGTCCGCCAATTCGTCCGCGATGGCCCCGT
>JANWHO010000134.1 GCA_025450375.1 Chloroflexota bacterium | reverse complement strand
GCGGGGGCGGATGCCGCGCGGGCGGCGGGGCGCGTGGCGTTGCCGCTGCGCTTCTGGCGCCAACATGCTCATCTCACCGTGCCGGCGCCCGATGGAGCGCGGGCCCTCAAGGCGGTGGCGGGCGGCACCGAGCCCGTGACACGCCAGATGGAGCGTCTGGGTGTCCCCGCCGAGGCGCTGGCCGAGCGCCTGCGCCTGCCCCCTGCCCTGGTGGCCGGGATGCTCGCCGCGCCGAGACAGGCGCCCCTGGTGGTGCTGGACGGCGAGGACGCCCAGGCGCTCCGCCCGGACGTGGCCGCCCAGGGCCGGAGGACCGCCATCGACGTGCTCCGCGAGGGGGCCTGGTCGCCCACCACGCTCCGCTTCTATCGCCCGCCCGGCCTGAATGCCCCCGACGCGGCCCGCGATCTGGTCACTGTGCTGCTGGGCGCCGGTCAGGGGCGGGCACCGGACGCCTACCCGCTTGACGGGATCGTCTTCCCCAAGATCGAGCAGCCGGAGGAGATCGACTGGTTGGACGCGGCCCTCGGCGCGATTGAGGATGCCTTGAACCTGGAGCGGGGGCGGATCAGGATTGCCCTCCTGATCGAATCGGGTTGGGCGGTGATCCAACTGAGCGACCTTGCCCGCCGCGCGCGGGGCCGCCTCTGCGCCTTGATCCTGGGCACCGCCGACCTTGGCGCCGACCTGGGACTCCCCGATAGCGCCGATCGCCATGCCGTGGCGGATTGGGCGCGGGCCCGGCTGGTGACGATGGCGGGCGCCCTCGGCGTCCCCGCGATCGACGGCATGACCCTGGAGTATCCGGTGGCCGACCCCGCCCTCGACGACGCGGCCAATCGGGAGCGCTTCCTGGCCCGGATGGCGCTCGTCCATCAGGACGCGCTGCATGCGCGCCGAATGGGCATGTCCGGCAAATGGGTGGGTCATCCGGCCCAGCTACTAGCCGTGTTGCTGGCCTTCGAGCGGGATCCGCCGGACATCGAGCGGGAAATCAGGACCATGGAGGCCTATCGGGAAGCCGAGGAGCGGGGGCAGGGGGCGGCGATCATCGAGGGCGCGATGGCCGATCGGGCCACCGACCGGCAGGTGAGAATGCTGCTCCGCCGGGCGGCGGCCATGGGCCGGCTGGAGCCGCGGCGCGCGGTAGCTTTGGGGATTATCGAGGCGCGCGAGCTGGCCGAGGCCCAGGCGCTGTGGGAAGGGTAGGGGACGGAACAATGGCGGGACAGTCCTGGCAAGGGAACTTCTTCGAGGATTTCACGGTGGGCGAGAGGTACCATCACGGCCTGGGCCGCACGATCGGCGAGGCGGACAACACCTGGTTCACCCTGCTCACCTGCAATACGTTGCAGGCCCACTTCAACGCGGACTATGCCGCGCGGACCGAGTTCGGCCAACCGCTGGTGGTCAGCACCTTGACCCTGGCGGTGGTGACCGGCCTCTCGGTGGCCGACATCAGCCAGAACGCGGTGGCCAATCTGGGCTGGGATAAGGTGCGGTTGCCCAAGCCGGTGTTCATCGGCGATACCCTCTATGCCGAGACGGAGATCCTGGAGACCCGGCCCTCGGCCTCCCGGCCCGGCCAGGGCATCGTGCGGGTGCGGACCCGCGGCTTCAACCAGCGTGGCGAAACGGTCATTGAGTATGAGCGCACGGTGCTGGTCTACACCCGTGCGGCCCGGCCGAACCCGGCCCCGTAAGGAGGGATGGAAGATGCGCATTCGCTCGGTCACGCCTATCTCGGTGTCCTATCCGGAGCCGAACGACAACAACAACACCCGCTACCTGACCTTCTGCCGGATCGAGGCGGAAGACGGCACGCTGGGCTGGGGCGAGGCGATCACCCAGTTCCCTGAATCGGCGCGGGCCACCGAGGTGCTGCTGGAGGGATTGGCCGCCCTCTTGGTGGGCCAGGATCCGCTCGACAATCAGGAGTTGTGGCGCCGGCTCAAGCGGCATACCTGGTGGTACGGCTATCAGGGGGGCATCGCCTCCTTCGCGATCAGCGCCATTGACATCGCGCTCTGGGATCTCAAGGGCAAGATCCTGGGCCAGCCGCTGGTCAAGCTGCTGGGCGGCGCCCACCGCGATCGGCTGCCGGTAATCGCCAGCACCCACGCCTTCAATCCCAGTATCGAGTATGAGGCCGAGCGCCACGGCAAGTATGTGCGCGAAGACGGCTACCAGGGGGTCAAGATCGGCTTCGGGAAGCGCGGGCAGGCGCGCCTGGGCTACGAGGCGGAGCGGGATATCACCTTCGTGCGCCTGCTGCGTGAGGCGATGGGCCCCAAGGGCGATATCATGATCGACCGCGGCCAGTCGCTGCCCTGGGACCTGGGCCATGCGATCCGCCTGACCAACGCCTTCGAGGAATACGATCTGCGCTGGATCGAGGAGCCGCTGGAACCGCAAGATATCGAGGGCTTCCGCAAGCTCCGCCTGCACTGCAAGACGCTGATCGCCACGGGCGAACGAGAATGGACCACGGCCGCCTACGAGCGGCTGATCGCCACCGGCATCGTGGACGTGGTGGGCTGCGATCCCGGGCGCGCCGAGGGAATCACCGGCTTCCGCCAGCTTATCCAGTTGGTGGAGGCGGCCAGCATCTGGTACAACGCCCACGCCTGGAGCAGCGCGGTGATCACCGCCGCCAGTCTGGCGCTCTCCGCGATCTCCGACCGCTGCCTGGTCTTCGAGATGAAACCACTCGAGAATCCCATGCAGGACGAACTGGTGGAAACCCCTTTCAAGCAGCAGGGGGGATGGATCGACGTGCCGATGAAGCCGGGGCTGGGGGTCGAGGTGAAGGAAGCGGTATTGGCGAAATACCGCTTCTAATAGTTCAGGAAGCCGCCGCTGATGTTTAGCGTGGTGCCGGTCATGAAGGAGGCGTGATCGCTGGCCAGGAAGACCACCGGGCCGGCGATCTCCTCCGGCTCGGCCAGGCGCCCGAGCGGGGTCGCCGCCTTCCAGTCTTCCAGCAACTTGGGATCAAGGCCGCCCATCAGCATTGGCGTCATCACGAAGCTGGGCGCCACCGTGTTGATGGTGATCCCGTGGGGGCCGTAGGCGCGCGCGAGGCCCCGCGCCATGGTTACCACGCCGCCTTTGGCCGCGTTGTAGACGACGGAGCCGCCCAGGCCGCCGGTCCACCACCCCTGCGAGGAAAACAGGATCACCCGGCCGCCGCGCCCCTGGTCGCGCATGGCGCTGGCGGCGGCACGGGCCAGGAAGAAAGTGGACTTGAGGTTGAGGTCGATCTGGAAGTCCCAATCCTCCTCGGTGACTTCGTCGATGTTCATCCGGCGGCGCAAGACGGAGGCGAGGTGCACCAGCACGTCCAGCGAGCCGAGTTCCGCGCGCGCCCGTCCCACCAGACCGGCAAGGCCGCCGAGATCGCGGAGGTCCGCGCCGACCGCCCGGTGTCCACTGCCCGCAAGGCCGCTCACCACCGCCTCGACGGCACCCTGATCCAGGTCGACGGCCATCACATGGGCGCCGGTGTCGCCGAACGCCTCCGTCACGGTCTTGCCGATCCCCCCGGCGGCGCCGGTGATCAAGACGCCTTTCCCCTCAAGCCCCGCCCCGACGCTCCACGCCATGGCTGCCTCCCTGGCCGCGGCCGGCGCGGCCTCATTTCCCCGTAGGCTGGTATCTATACCGGATTCGATTCCACCGCCGTGATTCTACTCCTCCGCGGCCTGAGGCGTCAATCGTGGTGATCCGCGCAAACCTTGCCAGAGGAGGGGCTACATATTCCGCTCACACTTTTGGCAGATGGACCAGGCTAGGACACGACATGCTGGGCAGACCCGTGCCCTCGTCGCTGCCACATGGCTCACCACAGGCCACTGCGGCGACGCTTGCAGGTCACGAGGGGCAGGCGACAGCACGAGAGGAGAGACGCACGCTGCCTCGCCGCGCCTGCCGGTTCAGCTAGAGGGAGCATGTGTGGCCGACGACTAGCGCGTGAGAACGCAGAACCATTCAACAACCTGCATAGCCATGCAGCGCTCCAACCCATCGATGGCAGGATCCGTCAGGCGCATGCCTTCCACCATAGCATCATCTACGCATGAGATCGGCCGATAGCTCGCAGAGACGATATACTTGCATGTGCCTCTGGGGTATGGATCTGGTCCTTCAACACGCCCGGACCCCACTGTGCGACAGGCACGCTCCTGCACTGCGAGGTCACGGCACGCCAACCATCGCGCACCGCTTGGGTCAGCGATGGTCGCCGAGGGAATGTTCAAAGGTGGCGTGATGCCGGGCGAGGAGATCGGTGCCGTAGTCGCCCCCGTTGGGGGTGCGCACGATCGTGTGGATGTGGTGCCGGGATGGTTCCTTGTTGTCGAAAACGACCCCGGGATGGTGGTCGAACTCGATAAGGACGACCGGGCTGTGGATCCTGTAATAGAACGGATCGGTGTCGCCGGTGCCACCAAACCACGAGAACCATGTCTCATCGAGGTGGGCGTCGACCTCGGTGCTGCGCACGGCGGCGTGATCGTCGCGTGCCCAGCCCAGGTAGGTACCGACGGCCCTCTGGAGCAGCACGCGCTGAACGTCGGTCAGCGCGTCGGCCCGGAGGCCTTGATAGGGGAGCACCACGTTGTCCTTGAACGCGCCGGCCTGCATCCGACCATCGATCCAATGCTCCAGGTGATGGGGCAACGTACCCGGCATGATCGACGGGTACAGTACCGCGACGTCGTGCTGGGTGGCATCGAGCGAGCGGATCAGGTCGATACCCACTTGCTGCTCGGGGGCGAACACCTCGGTGCCCGCCAAGGGGCCCGAGGTCACCCTGCACGGCTCGGATCCCATAAACGTGGGGGTCACCACGATCTCGTTGCCGAGCACGAAGCAGTTGACGTTCAGGTGGTGACCGTCGAGCTGCCAGCCCCAGGGTTCATCGACCGACGGAGTGCCGAAGATCGACACGAAGTACGGCCACTCGCCGTACTGGTCGGCACTACCGGTCAGGGTGACGAGCAACCCGTTGAGTCGCATGATGTCGCGCGACTGCGCGAATCCGCGGGCCGACAGAGTCGCTCGCAACAGCTGCAAGCCAAGCTCGCGTTGCTGCGCCGTCAGGCCGTCGAGCATCACGCCGTGGCGGAATAAGTTCGGATGCACGTTGAACCACTGTCGCCGCTCGGTGGCATCCAGCGGAAAGCTCGCTCTGGGCCGATCGGCAGGATCGAGGGCCGCCAGAAAGGCGACCGCCGCCTCTCGCAGCGGGTCCGTGTCCACGGCGCCGCGCCTGGTGGAAAACACCCCGGGTACGACGCGACCGTCGGAGGTGATACCGTGCACCGGCACGGCCAACTCAGCGCAGCAATCGGCCATGAGGGCGTCGATAAATTCCTGCATCGGTGGCACACTCTCGACCCGCCTCCGCGCCGACATCTCCGGAAAACCGCGACGCAACCCCAGCTCAGTCCAGTCCTTCACAGCGGCCCCCTTCGACTTCTAATGGCAATTGGCACCCCGCTCACGAGACGCGGCCCGCCCTGTGTCTGGGACGATGAAGGAGCGGCATGAGATGCAAGAGATCAGTCAGTCCTGTTCCGCAGATCACGGTTCCGCACCCGGAGCACCGAGAAGCGCTTGTCACCATGACCGGTCCTGCGAAAATCGTCACGGTCGCTCGGTATTCGCCACATCGTAGACACCCGATTCTCGCGTCCATCGGCCACCCCTTCCACCCTCGGCACGATGCGTCCTGGCTACGACCGTATCTCGCTGTCCACTTCGAGGGTAGCCTTCTAGGAGACTGGGCATCAATAAATCAGTTCACATAAGTGTCATCAGGCGCCGGAGCAACGTCTTACCCTTAGTTGGCGGCTGCTTCATCCTTCAGAGCTATCTGGACAGGCCACTAGAAGCGGTCTGAGAAGGGGGTGACGAGGTGAGATTCTGGAACCGTTGATTCCCCCGCCAAGCCAGGCGATCGAGAGCGGAAGTGGCCGATGCGGACCATCATGGACTGTATCTTCTACGTGGTCCGGTCTAGGTGCCAATGGCGGCTCGTACCTCGGGAGTTCCCGTCCTGGCAGACGGTCTATCACTACTTCCGTCTCTTCCGCATCGATGGCACCTGGGAAGCGCTCAATGATGCCCTACGAGAGCGAGAGCGCGTGCGACTGGGACGGAACGCGCAGCCAAGTGCCGCCATCATCGATAGCCAGTCGGTCAAAGCAACCAGCATCGGCGCCGTCCGTGGCTATGACGGGGCGAAGAAGCTCTCGGGCCGCAAGCG
>JANWHO010000133.1 GCA_025450375.1 Chloroflexota bacterium | reverse complement strand
GGCCGGCACGGCGGAGGCGCCGTGTATATGCCCCCGACCATCGACACCACCACGGGGCTCGTGTATATGGGCACGGGCACCCCATCGCCAGTCCTCCTCGGTACAGGACGCGCCGGTGCGAATCTGTACACGGATTCAATCCTTGCCCTCAATGCCCGGACCGGCAAGCTCGTCTGGTATTACCAGGAAACGCCCCACGATCAATGGAGCTACGGCGCCGCGTCACCGGTCGCTATCTTCGACGCCACCGTGCAGGGCAAGAAGGTCCACGCGGTTGGCGAGGCGGGCAAGGATGGCCATTTCTACATCTTGAACGCCGCGACGGGCAAGTTACTCTTCCCGCCGCTCGCCTACGTCACCGTCCATCATCCGCCGCCCACCACCAAGGGAACCCTGGCCTGCCCCGGCACGGTAGGCGGCTCGCCCTATTCTCCGGTGGCCTATAGTCCCCTGACTCATGCCGCGTATATCTCCGGCATTGATGCCTGCTTCATCCTCAAGCTCACCAAGAAGGTGACCGGCGGAGAGCAGGACTTCGCTGGAACCAGAACCCCGGTGAAACAGAAGTCGGGCACCTTCTCGGCCGTGGACGTGAATACGGGAAAGTTTCTCTGGAAGCTCAAGTTGGCGACTCCGTTGGTGGGCGGCGCGGCGGTGACCGCCAGCCACCTCGTTTTCACCTCGGGCCAGAACGGGATATTCTATGCCTTCGATGATCGAACCGGAAAGACGCTCTGGACCGCCAATGTTGGCCTGGCGACCGGATCCGCCCCCATTGTCTATTCGGTCAAAGGGACCGAGTACATCGCCATAGTCCTGGGTGGTTCGGCGGTCACGGGCGCTCAGAGTCTGGGCAAGTTGGGGGCGGCCGTGCTGGTGATGAAGCTAGGCGGATCGCCGATCAAGCCATTGCCTGCCGCCGGCCAATAAGGGTCTTGCATCATCAGCACTGAAAGGGATTCCAAGATGAACAGAGACATCCAGGGCGGACTTTGGCGCCGGTTGCGCGGCGCGGCGGCCATGATCATCCTGCTCACACTGGCAGTCCAGATCCCGCGCGGCGCCGGCCAGGCGCTGGCGGCGACCGCCCCGCCCGCCGCCAAAGCCCTCCCTGGCTGGCCGGGTGGGCTAGCGAGCTATCAAGGACGCTATAAGCTCACTACTTCAGCTTCCGCGGGGTTCGCCAAGTCAGGGGAGCTTACGATCTTTGGCCGCGTCGTGCATGGGCTTAAAGGACTCCAGTTAAGCGGGATTCTGGCTGTGTACGCGACGGATGGGAGCAGCGTGCTCTATCTCACCCGCTTCGTCCACTCCGGCTCGAAGCTCTCCGCTACCCTCCACGCGGGAATCTATACCGGTCCGACGATCGGCAAGTTCAATCTGATTACCCGCAAGGGCGCCGTGATGGTCACGGAGCTTGTGCTCGGTCACGGAGCGGCCATCCGGCTGGGCTTCACGGAGATCTCGAACAATCCGCATCCCTGACTCTCCGAGGGGGAACTGTCAGGTCTGGGCGACAACCCCTTCCCGGCGCAAGTCATTCACCAGAAAGTCAATGGGCGACACCGTGGTCGAGGCCCGTACGTAGCGCGTGTCGCCGGTCGATACTCGCTTCTCGATCGCGGCCATCCTTTCCTGGAAGCGCGCGGCATATTGCCGGCGTACCCCGGCGGTAATGGACACGAGCGACACCGCTCCCGTTTCACTATCCCGCAACTCCACCGCGCCTTGCAGGGTAGGAGCGGCTTCCGCCGGATCCACGATGTGGATGACGACAAGGGTCCGCCCTTCGAGATGGAGAGTATCCAGTGCCTCGATGTCATCGAGCGGCACAAGAAGATCACTGAACAGAATGACCACCCCATACGGTTCGGCCAGCCGCTGGAACGTGGCCACGCTGCCTCGGAGATCGGTGCCGCCAAACACGGGGAGGGCCTCAAGATCAGCACTCAGGGTGGTGAGGCCGCTCTGACCATAGAGTGAACTGCCGGGGAGTGCCGTGTCGTCGCCAAGCCCAAAAACCCGGACCCGATCGCCGTGCATAAGCGCCAGCGCGCCCAGGGTAGCGGCGAGGCGCTTGGCATGGCGAAACTTGGTTGGGGCCCCCCAATCCATGGAGTTGCTGCAATCGACCAGCAAGGACACCGATACGGTTTCATCGCTCAGCGATGTCTTGACGAAGAGATCACCCAAACGGGCATACGCATGCCAGTCAATGAGCCTGAAGTCATCACCCGGGACATAGCCCCGGTAATCCTCGAACTCGACGGCCTGCATCTTCCGCCGTCCCGCGCGCTCGCCGGTCAACCAGGCGGTAAACGAGCGCCCGCTTTCCAGACGAATCCTCATTAATTGGCGCAGGCTAGCCTCGTCGAGAATCGGCTCCAGCTCGTCATCTCGTCTTGCCTGGGCGCGCCCTTCCCGACCGGCCGAGCGAATACGATCCGCGACCGCGCGCCACGACAGCGCGGTCACCGCGGTTCCTCGGGAACCCGCGCGATCACTTCGTCGATGATCGTATCAGGAGAGATTTCCTGCCGCTGGGCGTCGAACGTGAGAACCAGGCGGTGCCGGAGGGCCGGCTTGGCCATGGAGCGTACGTCCGCGAAGGCCAGATTGTATCTACCATCAAGCAATGCCCCGACCCGACCCGCGAGGCAAAGGGCCTGCGCGCCGCGAGGGCTGGGGCCGAACCGGACGTGTCGCCGGACCAGGTCGTGGCCATCCGCGGCGCCCGGCTGCAAGGCGAGCACGATCCTGGTCGCGTAATCCACCACATGCCGGGCCATGGGCACCTCATGAGCCAACCGTCGCATGCGCAGCAGCATGCCGGCATCCGCCACCTGCCGGACTGGAGTATCGCTCATCTCAGCCGTTCGCAGCACGATATCGTCGAGATCCTCGCGCGAGGGCATGCCAAAGAATAATTTCAGGAGGAACCGATCGAGCTGCGCCTCGGGGAGTGGATAGGTACCCTGGAGTTCGATCGGATTCTGGGTCGCGAGTACGCAAAAGGGCTGGGGCAACTCCCGCCGCACGTTCGCCAGGGTGACCGTTCCCTCCTGCATTGCTTCCAGGAGCGCGCTCTGGGTTTTCGGGGTGGCTCGATTGATCTCGTCGGCAAGGATCAAGTTGCCAAAGACCGGCCCCGGCTGGAAGGTGAGCGTGCGCCGGCCGCTCGGATCCTCGGTGAGCACGGTGGTGCCGGTAATATCGGCGGGCATCAAATCCGGCGTGAATTGAATCCGCCCGTGCTGCAGGTCAAGGGCACGCCCGAACGCGCGGACCAGACTGGTTTTCCCGAGACCGGGCACTCCTTCGAGCAGGGCGTGACCGCCCGCGATCAAGCTAACGAGCGTGCCCTCCACCGCCTCATCCTGGCCGACAATCACCGATTGGACCTGGCTCCGCACATCGGAGGCCACGCGCTGGAATTCCTCGGGTGCCATGGTCGGCACCGCGGAGTCATTGGAGAGTGCGGGGGTGGGTAGCGGCGTGGTCATCTAGACAGTCCTTCCTCGGAGAAACAAAAGCGGTGAGGGGATTGAGGGAACTACGTGCCGGAGGCAAGCATGGCGCCGGTCAGCGCGTTCAGGCCCTCGGTCAACGACGCTAACTCACCCGGCCGCAGGCGTTCAAACATCCCCCGCATAAACTCCTCGTCGTGGCAGTGCAGGCTGGCCGCCAATTCTTTCCCCTCCGCGGTCAGGCAGACGAGCGAACGTCGACGATCCGCGCGATCCTCGGTCCGCGTGGCCAGTCGGAGTTGGACCAACTGCTCGACCAGAATGCTGGCCGTGGGTCGACCGGTGCCAAGCGCCTCCGCGATTTCACCCACACTCAACTCTTCCCGCACCTCAAGGAGGATCAGCCCCTTGAGCTGCGAAATCGTCAGGTCGAGCTGAGACCATATCGGCTCGGCTGATTGCAGCAACGCCGTCCAGAAGTGACGGTAGGCGACCACGGTTTGCTCGACGGCCAGATCAGGGCTAGTTTCCAAGAGCCGCCTCCTCACTGTCTTACGCGATACTGCTTTGGTTGACCATCCAATAATATCATCAATTCGGCATAGATGCGGAAAACACAAATATCATCTGGGTGCTTGCCGAAATCCCCACCACGGTGCATGATAGCTGCATGAGCCCTTGCGCGCGCTGCGGGCTGCCTCATTCCGCTGCCCGCCCCTGCCCCGTGTTGCCGGCGCTGCCCACCAACGCCGTCGGTGCTCCCTTGCCGCCCGGTGCCCTGGTGGGAGGACGGTTCCGGATTGAGCAAGTGACCCATCGCTCGGGGATGAGTACGGTGTACCGGGCCCTGGATCTCCGAAACCATGGGATGACCGTGGCGCTCAAGGAGTTGAACGCGAGCGGCCTCCCAGCGGCGGAGCGGGCGGAGGCCCTCACCTGGCTGGCCCGCGAGGCCGGGCTCCTCTCCACCCTCCATGATCCCCGCCTCCCCTCGCTCCTAGCCGCCGCTGGCGAGGGCGACCGTCACTACGTCGCCATGCCGTTTCTCCGCGGAGAGACCCTGGAGGAACGGATTGGCCGCGAGGGGCCGCAAAACGAGTTACTTGTCCTGGGCTGGGCCCGTGAATTGGCCGCCTTGCTCCGCTACCTGCACGGCCAGGATCCCCCGGTGATCCATCGCGATCTCAAGCCGGCCAATGTCCTGCTCCGCCCCGACGGCTCGCTGGCCTTGCTGGATCTGGGAGTGGCCCGCTCGCTGGCCCGAGGGGCGCCCGGTACCGCCGTGGGAACGCCCGGCTACGCGCCACCCGAGCAGTACCAGGGGTTGGCCGACGAACGGAGTGACCTCTATGCGCTGGGCGCCACTCTGCATCGGGCGCTCACCGGCTATAATCCCGACCTGGAAGCGCCGTTCCGCCATCCGCCCGTCCGCGACCTCCATCCAGAGGTGAGTACGGAGACCGCTACCCTGGTGGAACGGCTCCTGACCCTGGCCCCCACTGGTCGCCCGACCGATGCGCCGGCGGTGTTGGCCGGGGTGCGGGCCGCCACCCGGAGCGCTTTCGCCCGCGCCTACCGGCCGCTCCACCTGATGTACGCCCGCATGGTGGCCCTGCTGGTGGCGGCCATCGCTCTGGGCGCGGCGATCTATGTCTGGGCCTTTGGCATTCCTGGGATGGGAGGCGACGCGGCGGCCTTTACCACCCGCGATCCTGGGGTTGTCGCCCTGTGGCTGCTGGCCGTGTTCGCGCCTGGCCTCCTGGTCCTCCTGCCGCTGGGCAGCCGCGAGTTGCGGGTGCTAACCCGGCGCCGCGGCCTACCCCGGCGCTATAGGGCACGGGCAGCCTACCTGTTCCTGACGGCCTGGGGCCTACCGTTGATCGTATGGTTGATCAACCTGTGGGATCAGCACCAGGGAAATCTTACCGCCGTGCCCGGCCACGCGCCGCTGGCCGCCGGGTTGGCGGTGGGGTCGGCGCTGGTCGCCCTGGTGGGGCTGGTCATTCTCCATCTGGATCTTCACCGTCTCCCCACCGGTTTGGGGCATGTATCTGGCCGTGTAGTGGCGGCGGTGGTTTTGGCGGGCATCCTACCGATCTCTCGGGCCTTGCAAGCCCCCGATTTTCTCGGCACCTGCTACACGGCCCCGGTACAGAGCGTCGCCCGGACCCAGTTCGCCGGCATCCAATCCCTGGGGGCCGACCGGCAGGGAAATCTGTTCGTCCTGGATAGCTATGGTCTGCGTGAGCGGATGCCCGATGGCCGGTTTCACCTCCTCTTGGACCTCAACGAGGTGCCCGCCGCGCCCTCGCGCTATTATTCACCCGTTCCCTACACCCGCATGAGCGTGAGTCCCGATGGGTTGGTCGCCCTCGGAGTGATCGATAGCGACACGATCTACCGCCTGGTCCGGCCGGGCCAGGTGACGGTCGCCGCCCGCCCGGCCTTTCGTCCCGCCGGCATGGCGGTGGGACGGGGCGGCGTACTCTATGTCTCCTCTCCCAATCGGGGACTGATCGCTGTCTACGCGCCCGGCCATCCCGACCAGCCGGCGATCCTCCATCCCCGCCCGCTCCCCCAAGCCTGGCGACCGGAGGCGATGAGCCTTGACTTCCAGGGCAACCTCTACGTGGTGGATCTGGGGACGAGATCCATCGATCGGATCACTCCCGCCGGGCGCTTGACCGTGGTGGCCTCAATGACCGGGAATGGGGTGGCGGCGCGACCCTCGGCAGTCAGTCTGACTGATTTTGGGGGCAGCCTTGATCCCCCACGGTCTCTCTATGTCGTGATTGCCGGAAGTCCGGCCCTGATCTATTTGCCTGACGAACGGATCGGCGAGCGGCAACCCGAGGAGAGTGGGATGAGCGCCGTGCAAATCGGAAGCACCGATTACGTGGCCGCCGGTTATTACCTGGCTGCCTGGCAGGCAACCCCGGCGCCCGCCGGCGAGGTGACGGCGATTGGCGGATCCGACGTGCCCAGCCAGATCTGCACCGCCTCCGCGTGAATCACGATCTAGCCGGACGATTCCTCGCCAAAGATCACCCGCTCCGCCCGCGCGCGCGTCGGCGGGGCGATTGGGAAACGAATATATTGCATATAGTGAACAAACTGACATTGCGATACTGGTAGGCATTGTGGTATTATCGGACCGACAATTATAGGGCGGGCCTTATTAACTATTTGGAGGGCGCTATTCGTCCTTTACCCTGCCTGGTTTCGGCTGGCGTGTACCGGCTAAAAATACCTGTATGCCGTTTAACGTCGATAGCGAAGGGATGACTGTCATGCGTATGCTTCGTATGGTAGTTTGCCTGTTCCTCGTCCTTCTCGCAATGAGCGTGAATGCTGGTTTCCGCGATGTCCCTTCGGCGTCCGCCACCACCGGCCCGTCGGAGGTGCCGGCCCTCTATAAGGTTCCGCGCGCATTCGCCGAGCAGTTCCTGGGACAGTTTACGCTGAAGTCAGTTACCAAGGGATCACGGATTAGTCAGGCCCAGATGCTCATTGACTTTAATTCTCTCAACTATCTCTCCGGTGTAATCTCCTTCAGGGGCTATGACTCGCAAGGCTACCAGATCACCTGGGTGGCCGACATGTACAACTTCCGTCAAACCACGGCGGGCATGCGGATCCCCTTGCTGGGACCGGGCATCAATACACCGCAGTTTGGCACGCTCTATCTGCGTCCCACCAAGAAGGGCGACTTGGTGGGCCAGCTCGCGCTGGGGACCAAGCACTATGCTATCCAGTTCCACAGAACGCTCAAGCTCTAGGGCAGCCAGACGAATGCCTGGCGCACTCACCCCCATGGCAGGTACGTACCGGGTCGCATCCTCGGATCACCCGGCGACCGGTCGCGGGACCGGTACCGCGCGCGACCGCCGTTAGCGGTAGGGAACAGTTGGGTAAAGGAGGGCCGATAGGCTCAGGTGGAAAGGTAGTCGGGACTGAGCATCAATGGTCTGGCACAGGGACTCGACATGGAACCGTGGTCGTGTTCTTACCCCTCGATTGACGGATACAACCTAGCAAGAGTAAAGGGTCCATGATAAGAACGTTTTCAATGCGGCGCACGGGAGCGGTGTTGCTGGCGGCGGGGCTCGTGGCCAGCGGCCTTACCGCGCGGACAAGCAGTGCGCACCAGTCCGGGCAAGCGGGTGTACAGACCACGGCCGATTCGGTGATCGACGCGGAGCTCACGGCCCCGACGAACGCCAACTGGCCGACCGAGGCCGGCAACCTGACCAGCACGCGGTATTCCACCCTCGATCAGATCACCACCTGGAACGTGAAGCAGCTCAAGCCTGCCTGGAAGACCCAGCTGATCCCCCCTGCCCAGGCGAAGAAATACTGGTCGCAATATACCCAGGAAGCAACGCCCGTCGTGCAGGATGGTATCATGTACCTCCCAACCGGCAACGATGATGTCTTTGCCATGAACGCGGTTACCGGGCGGAAGCTCTGGACCTATTACTCCCATACCGACCAGAAGAACAACACGGTTTGCTGCGGCTGGGACAACCGCGGGGTGGCCGTCGGCCAAGGCATGGTGTTCGTTGGACGGCTGGATGGCTCCCTGGTTGCCCTGCAGGGCTCCACGGGTGAGCAACTCTGGAAGAACCAACTCGTGCGATGGCAGGACGGATATAACATCACCGCCGCGCCGACCTATTATAATGGCGTGGTGTACATTGGCACCGTGGGTGGTGAATATGGCACCCGTGGCCGGCTCTACGCGGTGAACGCGACCACCGGCAAGGTGCTCTGGACGTGGTACACCACGGCTGCACCCGGCACGGTGGGCGGGAACAGTTGGCCCAAGGGATCCGCGTATCTGCAGGGTGGCGCGCCGATCTGGAATGTAGTGACGATGGACCCCAAGCTGGGCCTCCTCTACCTGTCTACCGGCAACGCCGGTCCCGACCTCTATGGCGGTGGCCGCAAAGGCGCTAACCTGTTCGCCGTCTCAATTGTCGCGCTGCACATCAAGACCGGGAAGCTGGCCTGGTACTACCAGGAAGTGCATCACGATATCTGGGATCTCGATTCACCTAGTACGCCCATCATCTTTGATGAGATGTATCAGGGGAAGCTGCGCAATGTTATTGCCGAGGTCGGCAAGACCGGCTTCATCTATATTCTCGACCGTATCACGGGTAAGCCGCTGATCGGCATTCCCGAGAAGTCGGTACCGCAGTTCGCCCAACAAGCCACCGCGCCCACGCAGCCCTATCCCATCGGCGACCCTATCGCACCTCAGTGCGCCCCGAAGGTCGCGGGCTTCCAATCGGCGTGTCTCTTCGCACCTGTAACCACCGTTGACACGCTGTTCCAGCCACTCTTCTCGGGTGGCGTGGTGTGGACGCCCATGACCTACAGTCCGCAAACCAACTACCTCTACACGGCCTCCAACTACGAGCCGTATGACGGCGTGTTGGCGAATACACCCTTTGTCAAGGGCAAGCAATACACCGGCATCGGTACGCTCAACACGGCGCTTGGAATCCACCAATATGGCTTGTTGACCGCGAGCAATGCCGCCACCAACAAGATCGCCTGGCAGGTGAAGTATCCGTACCCGCTGGGCAACGCTGGAGGCGCGATGCCCACGGCCGGTGGACTGATCTTCGTTGGGATGCCGGATGGCTGGTTCCAGGCACGTAGCGCCAACACCGGCAAGGTCCTCTGGCAGTTTCAGATGGGCTACGGTTCCGCGGCGCCAGCCATGACCTATGACGTCAATGGTACGCAGTACGTGGCCATCGCCGCCGGTGGCCAGACCGGCGCCGCGCCCGCCTCGGGCGTTGCTGATGCCGTCTGGGTGTTCAGCCTGCGGGGCGCCTCGACGGGGCGCGCGATTGCGCCGTTACCCGCGCCCACCCCTCCGGCCAATGTGACGGAGATTCGGGGCATACCCTATCGCACGAAGATCGCGCGCATGGTTGACTATGGCTATCAGCCGGTAGTCAACGGGAAAGCGATGGTTGGATTCGGCGCGAGTATTATCACCGTGCCGGTCGGGACTACCATTACCTTTATCAACACCGGCAACCAGCCCCACACGGCTACCTCAAAGAGCGGTGGGTGGGATACCGGCCTGGTAACGCCCGGTGGCAAGGCGTCAGTAACGATGAGCAAGGTCGGTACCTTCACCTACACTTGTATCCCGCATCCCTGGATGATCGGGGAAGTGATCGTTACGGCCAAGGGAGCCAAGGCACCGGCCGGCACGGTTGGTCCGGTAATCTAGCCGAGATCAGGCAACCGCCCCACGGCTAGGGATGCGAGCACGGCAGTGGCAGGAGATGTGTGAAAGCACGAAGCTCGTGCCACTGCCCGTATCTCGACCAAATGTCTCCGCGGCGGGCGCGGCGGGGCTGAGATGAGGCGGGGCTGAGATGAGGCGGGCCTGAGATGAAAAGAGGAAACCTACCTCTGAACCAAGGCAATCGCCGCACTATTCGGATGCACTGGCTGATTGTGCTCCTACTTGGACTCGTGGCGGAGGCGAGCGTACCGAGGCCGTCGGTCAGGACCGTGTCCGCGATGGCCCAGCGGACGTTCAATGTACGGAGTTACGGGGCAACCGGAGACGGCACTACCATTGACACGATGGCAATCGACACTGCCCTAATGGCGGCCAACAGGGCCGGAGGAGGCATCGTCGAGTTCCCCCCAGGAACCTATCGCTCTGTCTCGATTCACCTGGAGAGCAATGTGACCTTGCGGCTCGACGCGGGCTCTACTATCGCGGCCGCCTCACATGGCTTCGATGCCGCCGAGCCGAACCCCTTCTCACCCTTCCAGGACTATGGTCATAGCCATTTCCACGACGCACTGATCTGGGGCTCGCGGCTCACGAACGTTGGCTTTGTCGGATCGGGAACAATTGATGGCGCGGGGCACCTCGTCATCGCGGACCCAGGCCCGGGACAGGCCGACAAGGCCATCTCGATCATGCGCTCGGACGGCATCTCGATCTCCGGCATCACAATCAAGAACGGTGGTCATTTCGGTATCCTGATCAATGGCTGTAACCATGTGAGAGTGGATCACCTGACCATCGCCACCGCGAGCAACCGAGACGGTTTCAACATCGTCAGTACCTCGAACGTCTCCATCACGAACTCGACTATCGCCTCCAACGACGATGCGCTTGTCTTCAAGAGCGACTTCGCCCTCGGTAAGCACTTCTTGAACCAGAATGTCGTCGTGCGCAACGTCTCCCTCTCCGCTCGCTGCTGCAACGCGCTGATGTTCGGGTCCGAAACGTGCGGAGACTTCAATCATTACACCTTCTCTCATATCACCATCACCGGAGCCGATAAGTCCGGCATTGGAATCGTCTCGATGGATGGCGGCAAGATCACCAATCTGCGCTACTCCGACATCACTATTAGTCGGGTCTCCTCAGCGATCTTTATCAGGCTGGGCAATAGGGGGCGCTGTCCCGGAAACCCACCTCCAGGCAGCATCAGCGGAATCACCCTGACCAACATCACCGGATCCCATCTGTGGGCCAGTGACCAATGGACTCCCACAATCGCGGGTTTACCCGGCCACAATGTCTCGAACATCACCTTGAACAGAGTAAGCCTTACACTGCCCGGTGGGCACCCGACATCCGACGCCACCGTTCAGCCGCCGGAAGGCGCCGACTTCAATCCTCGGGTCTTCGGGGCTCGCCCCGCTTACGGATTCTGGATGCGGCATGTCAGCGGTATTCACTTCATTCAGGTAAGAGTTCGGCTTGATCATGACGATGGAAGGCCGGCCTTCTTGGCGACCAGCGGGGACAGGATTACCCTGGAGGGAGTGACGGTCCAGCACAGTAGCGGCGGATACGATCTCGGCTTCGCCGGAATCGCGCGCTATTGTGTAACAGATAGCACCGACAACCATGGTGGCGCCCTCAGAATCCGCGCGACCATGGGCTCAACCGCCGTGATATGCGATTCCTTGCGTGGAATCGCGAGGCTCCGACCATGAGGATCCTATTCCCGTCCGAGTCTGACCAGTATGCGCGGCATCGGTTACCGATCGGCGCCGGTCAGCCTTTGATGGGCAGCGTGAGGTGGTCGAGGACGCACATGAGAAGACATGGCCGCGCGGGAGTCCTTGCTAGCAGAGCTGTCCTGTTGGTTCTGGGTATTGTCATGGGGCTGACGGTACAGGTTGCCGCCAAGGCACTTGTCTTCCAGCGCCAGGATGCCCCGCTGTCACTGGTCGGGCATTGGGTTCCCATGCCCCTGCGAGGCACCGTCACGGCACTATTGCCGGTATCTAGTCAGCCTCCGGCCTTGCTAGCCGCCACCACGAGCGGCGTATGGCATTCCACCGACGCGGGCGCCACCTGGCAACCAGACGGCTCCGGCACGCAAGGACGCGCGATCTTCACCCTGGCCGGCGCCACCAATGGCGCCGCTGCCTGGGCCGGGAGCTTCGACGGCACGGTCTATACGCGCGACTCCGCGGGCACACGGGTGAGTTGGCGGCGCATAAGCCCGGTCTTGCGTACCGACCCCTTTCTCGGGTCCGTGCCGATCTACAGCCTAGCGGTCTCGCCCCTGCCCGGACACCCGATCCTGGTCGGCAGCATGGGCGCCATCTTTCGCGGGGAACCGAATGCCGGCGACCGCGCCTGGCGCTGGATACGAGTCTGGCAGTGGCCCGGAGGTGCCCATGCCAGCCCTGGGAGCGGGGCGGTCACCTCCCTCCTGGCCGCACCCTGGGACCGTCATACGATCTTTGCCAGCCTATTCGAGGCCAATCCTCCGGTCCTGATCAGCCACGACGATGGGCGAAGCTGGGCCTCCTATGCCGCCAACCTGCCGGCTTCGCTGCCCGTGCAGGATCTTGCCGCCGGTACCGCGCCGGCACGGCTGATCTTCTTGACCACCATGGGCGGCGGAGTCTGGCGGCGGGAAGCAGGCGGCGCCTGGCAGGACATCAGCGCGGGCCTCCCTCAGCGCCATGCCATGCCACTGGTAGAAGTCGGACCTCCATCCGTGGGCGTGCTGTATGCGGGAACCATGGCATCGGGCGTCTACGAGAAAGTGGGGAACGGCGCGTGGCGACCGTTAGGACGCGGGCTGACCGGCTTGGCCGCCACGGTGCTTGGCCTGGTGGAAACGACTGGGGCGCATCCAGTATTGCTCGCCGCCACCACGAGCGGAGTCTACGGCTATGTGCCTGGTAGGTAAGCAGTGAAGCAGGCTTGGTTGGGTTTGGCTAAGATCGGAGCAGACAAGGGCGCCGGTTCTCGCACCGTCCTATCCAGGCGCCGCGGCTCCAGATCATGGCATGCTATCGAGCCCGATCGATTCCTCGCCAAAGACCACCCGCTCCGCCACCAGATCCGCCTCGCGCACCCAGTAGCCCGCCTCCAGCCAGGCGGCGGCTTGTTCGGTGGTGGCATCGTTGGCCCACCACTCTGGGTATTTGCGAGCCGGTTTAGGTAAGCCATCCCCCAGCACGTCCTCGATCTGGCGGAAGGTAAGCACCAGTTCGGGATGGCGCTTTCTTTGCACGCCAAGGTAAAAGCGGAGCGGAACGTAGCGGCCGCTTGGGCTGGTGGACATGGCGTTTAGGGATACAACCCGCGGATGCGGTGCGCGTCGGCCACCCGTTCCACGGCCAGACAGTAGGCGGCCAGGCGCAGGGGTATCCCATCCTGCTCGCTCTTGCCCCGGATGTCGGAGAAGGCGCGGCGCAGCACGTCATCCAGGCGCTCGTTGATCTCGTCCTCGCTCCAGAAGGTTTCTTGCAAGTCTTGCACCCACTCGAAGTACGAGGCCACGGCGCCTCCGGAGCCGCCCAGAATATCGGGGAGCACCCAGATTCCCCGCTCCGCCAGCACCGCGTCGGCCTCGGCGGTGATCGCCCCATAGGCGCCCTCGACGATCAGCTTGGCATCTACCGCGCGCGCGGCGTCGGCATCAATGCGCTCGAAACCGCTCAGGACCAGAATGTCGCAGGAGATGGCGGCCAGTGCCGCTCCGCTCACCGCCGTCCCATATGGACAATCACGGAGCGACTCGTGCTCGTCATAATAGCGGAGGACCGAGGCGACCGCCAGACCATGCGGGTCATACACCCCGTGCTGCCCGTCGCCAAGCGCCACCACGAGATCGCCCCAGTCAGCCAACAATTGGGCGGCGGTGGCCCCGATCGGTCCCACGCCCTGGATGGCCACCCGCACCCCACTCCCAGCCAACCCCCGAGCCTTGGCGAGTTCCCGACAGAGTATGGCGGTACCCCGTCCGCTGGACCGGGCCCAACCCTGGGAACCGCCGATCCCGACCGGCTTCCCGGTGACCACCGCGGGGACGGAGTACCCGGCATGCATGCTGAAGGTGTCCATCATCCAGCCCATGATCTGGGCGTCGGTGGAGCGATCGGGAGAGGGAATATCGCGATCGGGGCCGATAAGGATGGAGATTTCCGTGGTGAAGCGCCGGGTCAGGTGCTCCAGTTCATCCCGATCCAGATTGGCGGGGTCGCAGACCACGCCGCCGTAGGCTCCGCCGAAGGGGATACGCACGATGGCCGCGCGCCAGGTGGACCACAGAGCCAGGGCCCGCACCGTATCGATGGTGAGCTCCGGATGGTAGCGGATGCCGCCGGCGGCCGGCCCGCGCACGATGTTGTGGTGGACCCGGTAGCCGGTGAACATGGTCAGCCGATTGTCGCGCATCCGCACCGGGAAGGAGACGGTCAACTCGCGGCGGGACTGGCGCAGTACGCGCCGCATGGAGGGCGAAAGCCGCAAGCGATCGGCGGCGGCATCGAAGTGCTGGAGCGCCAGGTCGAGGATGGAGCGCTCCTTGAGCGCGGTGGATTGGTCGACTGGAGTCATCGCACGGTTTCTCCTGCTGATCATCGTCGATCGCGTGAGTGACGGCGGGGGCGGGTGGAACGCATCGATACCCAGGGCTATCGTAGCAAACGGCTTCTTCCCCGTCCAGCAGTGCGGCAGCCGTTCTTCCCCGAATGGGGAGGCCCGTCTTACTCGAACGGACCTGTTTGTGGCCTTCGCCGACACCGATACTACAGATAGATGGGCAACAGGGCAGCCAACCACAATGGAATGCCATGTACCAAGCAAGTGTCCACGATCATCAGCCAGCCACCGCGGTGGCGAAGGGAGCAAGCGGGTGTTACAGATGGTGAGAGAGGCAGCGTACAGCGCGGAGCTACAGGTCAGGACGGAGAGTAACGCCCGGTTCATGCAGTGCCGCCTCCCGGCGGAGCAGTATGAATGGCTGCGCTACCGCGCCTTTATCAATCGCACCAGCATGAACAGCATCGTGCTGGAGGCGATCAGCGACCTCCAGACCGAGTCCAAGACCAGCGTGCCGCTCACGCTCCTGGTAACTCCCGGCACCAGCGGCGGCGTGAAATTCAACGTGCGCCTGACCGAGGAGACCTATGAGTGGCTGCGCACCGTGGCCTTCGACTGTCGTAGTTCGATCAACCAGCTGCTGATCGGCGCCCTGGCCAACTACCGCAAGCGCCAGGGGAGTTAAACCACAACAAGGCGCTTGCCAGCGGCGAGCGCCTTGTTGTGGTTCCGTGGAGCGAAGGATTCGCTCCTTAACGTGCCCCGGAGGCGGCGCTCGCCGCCAGCATGCCGGTCATCCCGTGGGCGCCTTGCCCAAAGCCGGCGTCCTCGATCCGCCCGTCGCGCATCCGCACGATCCGATTGGCCCGCTCCCCTACCTCCAGGGCGTGTGAAACCACCACGAAGGTCTGGCCGTTCTCTTTGTTCAGCATGCACATCAGATCCATGATGTTGTTGGCGGACTCGGAATCCAGGGCTCCGGTCGGCTCGTCCGCCCACACGATGGCCGGATTATTGACCAACGAACGGGCGATGGTGACCCGTTGACGCTGGCCCCCCGATAGCTCGGCCGGGCGGTTCTTGGTACGGTCGCCCAGCCCCACCTGATCGAGGGCGGCAACTGCCCGCTTCCGCGCCTCGCCGGATCGCACCCCACTTACCAGGAGCGGCAGTTCCACGTTCTCCACCGCCGACAACACGGGGAGCAGGTTATAGACCTGGAAGATGAAGCCCATCTTCTTGGCCCGATATTCGGTCTTCTGGTTATCGCTCATGTCGCGGAGCGGGGTGCCGGCGATTCTCACATCCCCACCATCGAAATCGTCGAGACCGGAGAGGCAGTTGAGCATGGTGGTTTTCCCGCAGCCGCTGGGGCCCATGATCGCTACCATGTCGCCTTCTTCCACCGCGAAATCCACCCCTCGCAGCGCTTCCAAACGCTGCGCGCCCGTGACATAGACCTTGCGGAGACCGGTTGCCTCGATAATCAGATTCTTCGCCATGCTCTTTCCTTTCTCGACGCGCCCATGGCGGCGCACCGGCCGGCATGTTCCAAGCGATGTTTCCCCCGTAGGATAACGATTCCTCGAATTAAATTCGACCCGGCGCCGCGAGCGGCGCGTAGTCCATTCGATATAGCACCACCGCGGCCTTGTCTGTGACATACCATACGATACTTCGACGCAACGAGGCTGTACCGCGTGATACACAGGGACGACCAGGGTGAGCGGCCGTGGTCTCCGGCCGCCCACCCTGGTCGTCCATCCTACTCGTAACGGAGCGCCTCGGCGGGGAACACCCGCGATGCCTGGCGAGCCGGGAGATAGGTGGTGAGGAGAGAGGCAAGATAGGCGCCCAGGGCAATCAGGACCAGTTCAAACCAGGGGATGCTCAGGGTCAGTTGCGGCTCCGTCTTGCCGAAGTAGGCCACCAGGTTCCAGGAGAGCACCAGGCCCAACCCGACCCCGGTCAGGGTGCCCAGGAGAGTGATGAAGCTGGACTCCAGCAAGAAGCTGGCCCGGATCATCCCCCGCTGGAACCCCAGGGCCCGCAGCATTCCGATTTGCTGCCGTCGCTCCACCACCGAGCGGAAGGCCACCACTCCGAGGGCGGCGATCCCCACTACCAGACCCAGGGCCATGAAGGCGGCCAGCATGTTCTCGAACCCGGTTTGGGCGGCCCTCTGGGTGTCGTAGAGGTGTTGGGCCTCGGTCATATCCAGCCCGTTGTTCAGGAAGGCGGAGCCCAGGGCCAGGGACATGACATGCACGTTCTGACCGGGGGCGGCGCGGAATAGATAGATAGTATCCGAGGGCACCGGCACATGAGCGGCGATCAGGGTACGGCGGCTGGTGTAGACGCTGAAGGACAGCCCCAGTCCGAAGGCATTCCGGTTATTCAGTACCCCGATCACGGTCACGGGGATCGCGTGGCCGATCTGGTCGCGAAGACTAATCTGGAATGGGGCGAATGTGTGGTCAGCGTAGGTGACCCCGCTGATCGCGCCACTGCTCTCCGGCTTGTTGGCCACCATGTCTCCAGAGATCACCACCAGGCCGGGATGAACGCGGAGGGCGGCCCAGATCTGGGCATCGCTGGTATAGCCGGCGGCGCGGACCTGGAAGGGGAAGCGGGTAGCGGCAAGATAGGCATCGTCCAGCACGCCCACGCTGTTTCCGGTGCTCCAGCTCTGGCCTCTGGCCGTGCGCTGATAGATGTCCGCGGACATGGGGCTCAGTTCGCCCACCGCGCTCACCCGCCGGCGCAGATCCGGGTTGCCTGCCACCCGTGCCCCCAAATCGGTGATCGGGTTGGCGGTACTCGCCGTCCCCCAGGCATCATAACCGCCGACACTTTGGTTAAGGTTCAGCGCCTCGCTGTCGAAACTGCTGCTGACCACAAGTTGCACCACCAGGGAGAACAACACCAGGCTGAACATGAACATGGTCATGCCGGTGCGGAATCGCTGCTGGAGGGGGTAGCTCACGGCCATCCGGACGATAGGGGCCAGACGGCTGAGTCCACCCGTAACCCGGAGCGCGCCGGCTACGATCAGGTCGATGTTATACATCACCGTCCATACCCCGCCCAGAATGAGGAACAGGCCGGAGATGAAGAACATCTCGATGTCGAAGTTGAGATCCGAGCGGAAGGTATCGAAGGGGAGAAGCCAGAAGGCCACCAAGAGAATCCCGGCCAGCGAGAAGCCAATCCGATTCCGAAGCCGGGCGCGTACCCCCAGGCCACCGAGGATCCAGCGCAGGAGCATGGCGCCCCCAATCAGCCCCAACGAAACCCCGATATTGAACGGCCAGAGTTGCTTCCTTGTGATCCCCATGTTGATCAGGAGAGGGCAGAGGGCCAGGAGGAGCGGCCCCCTGCTGATGAAGACACTGAAGGCGGTGAGCAAGTGCCAGGGAGCGGCTAGTAGCGACAAGAGCGCGGGCAGCACCCGGCCCCGGCGCAGCCGCTGTCCGACCCGCCGTAGATCGGTCAGCGGGCGCCCGAAGGCGGCGCCGACGCTCCCCGAGAGACGCAGGTCATCGGGCAGATCGCGGATCGCGGTGACGATGTTGAGACGGCTGACCCGGCCGGCGGAGGCCGCCACGGTGAGGAAGGTGACCAGGGCGCCCAGGCAAAAGGTGATCACCAGGCTCCGAGGCGCTACATACCACTGAACCGAGATCCCGAACTGGCCTACCAGGGCGCTGATCACCGCCGTGAGGGCCAGGTCAACCCCCACCCCGATCACCACTCCGACCAGGGCCGCGCCCAAATCGTAGGAGTAACCCTCGAACAGGAACTGCTGAATCAGGTGGCGGCGCTTGGTTCCTATCGCCCGCGCCATTCCCATCTCGGCTCGCCGCTCGGCAGCCAGCATGACGAAGATGAGAAAGATCAAGGCAATCCCGGCGGAGATGGAGAACAGGCCAAACGTGATGAAGATAGTGGTGAAGATCGAGCCGATCGTATCGGCCTGGCTCAGCGCGTCCTTTTTGGCGGTTTGGACGACGTAGGGACTGATTTGATGGAGCGCCCCGGTGAGCGGGTTGTCGAGCGTGGGACTGCCCAGGGTGCCCAGCGTATCGACGACATTCGAATCGGCCAGCAATCGGCGTAAATCGTCGCTGATCCCGGGCAAACCGGCCTGCCGCTGAAGATCGGTCAGGTTGGTGACCAGGCTGGCGTTCCCGCCTTGCGCGGTAAGGTCTTTGATACGTTGGCGCAACGCCGCCTGCCCAGCCGGAGTGGTGAGCAGGGTTTTGACCCGCGTGACCGCCAGATCGTTGCTCAGCAGCGTTCGTATCCGGCCGGCCACCACGTCGCTCGCCCCGGCCCCGTTCAAGAGGTCGCCCGTGTTGGAAATCAGGACTTGATTCACCTGCTCCGGCAGCCCGAGCAGGGCTTGCATCCGATCCAGGGGGAGGAGTAGGTCGGTGTAGCCGCCAAGGTAGGTGGCCTGGAGGATGGCGCGCACGCTCAGGTACACTGGCGCGTTGGCGACGTAGATCCGTAGCCGATCCCCAACGTGAGCGTTGAGCTTATCGGCCATCGGCTTACTCACATAGACCTGGCCGGCCCCGAGCTGAGCCAGGGAAGCCGAGGCGCCATCGGTGGTGGCGAGGGGGCCGAAGGCCGCCGGATAGCCGGTAGGTACGCCGAGAAGTCCGGTGGCGTTCTTGGTCTGGCGCGAGGTCAGGTCGGTGAGCGGCACGGTCTCCTGGGCAATCGCCACCACGCCGGCCGCCATGCCGGGGGCCAGTCCGGCGCGGATCCGGCTCGCCAGACCGGCGCTAAAGTAACCGGACCCACGGCTTATGGGTCCGCGATCCGCCCTGCCGTTGCTATTGGCCATCGTTACCGTTTCATCAATGGCCCCCAGGGAACTGGTGGCCCGCACCCGGACGCTATGACTGATCGAATCACCGGCCCCGAAGGCGCTGGTGAAGATCACCGTGCTCAGCATCAAACCAAAGATGATCAGAGTGGTCTGGGCCCGCCGACGCGGCAGGTTCCGGAGCCCCAACTTGAAGAAGAGGCGGTTACGGAGAGCCAGAACCGCCACCGCGACGGTAATGACCACAAAGGCGCCCAGCAAGACGCGCATCAGGGTATCCATGGACAGACCGAACAGTGAGTTCATGGGTGGACATCCTCTCGGTGTTTTGGTTGCTTCATAGGGGCCTCCGGCTGAGGCGGGGATCTCCGGCTGTGGCCGGATGGAAGGGACGACTATCCTACCCCACGGCCACCAATGATCGGCCGGGCGTGTACGAGGCCGCGTCCTCGATCCGCCCGTCACGCATGCGGACGATGTAATCGGCACGTTCGCCCACTTCCATGGCATGGGTGACCACCACGAAGGTCTGGCCATTCTCCTTGTTGAGGCGGCACATCAGATCCATGATCGTGGCCGCCGATTCGGAATCAAGGGCCCCGGTCGGCTCGTCCGCCCAGACAATCGCCGGATTGTTCACCAGCGAGCGGGCCACGGTGACCCGCTGGCGCTGACCGCCCGAGAGTTCCGCCGGCCGGTTTTTCATCCGCTCCCCCAGCCCTACCTGATCGAGGGCGGCGATCGCCCGCTTCCGCGCCTCGCCGGATCGCACCCCGCTCACCAGGAGCGGCAGTTCCACGTTCTCCACCGCCGACAACACAGGGAGCAGATTATAGGCCTGGAAGATAAACCCCATCCGCTTGGCGCGGTATTCGGTCTTCTGGTTGTCGTTCATATCGCGCAGCGAGGTGCCGGCGATTTTCACGTCGCCCCCATTGAAGTCGTCGAGACCGGAGAGGCAGTTGAGCATGGTCGTCTTGCCGCAGCCGCTGGGGCCCATGATTGCTACCATCTCCCCCCTGGCCACCCGGAAATCGACCCCACGGAGAGCATCCACCTTCTGGTCGTTGGTCCCGTAGGTCTTGCGCAGGTCGGTCGCCTCGATAATCCACTCTCTGGTCACGGTTCCTCTCCTCGTTGTGCTTGGTAACTCGTCAGGCACTATCGCACCCGTCAAGAGCCAGCATAGGGAGGAGAGGTGTCGGGAAGATGTGCGAAGTGTG
>JANWHO010000132.1 GCA_025450375.1 Chloroflexota bacterium | reverse complement strand
CTGATGCTCAGCAAACTGGAGAGGGGATGCAGCGTGCTCTCGCGGGCATGCCTGTCCAGATGCTGTTGATGCTGCAGCGTACCGTCGGCAATCAGGCCGTAAATCAACTATTGCGACAGTATAAGAGCAGTAGGCAATCAAACCCTGGTCTCTTTCTGCCGGCCGTGCAGCGCTGCGGCGGAAAAGCCTGCAATTGCTCACCCCAGGAAAAAGCGGCCCACGCCGCAGCGCAACCGCTGGAGGAAGAACAGGAGCCGGCGACATCCGGTAGTGAGTTGGCAAGCGTACAGCGCGATGCCGGCGAAGATGACGGAACGGACGACGGCGGCGCCGGCGCCCCGGATTCCACGGGAGGATCGAGCCAGAGCGCGGCGACCGCCGAGGGGCCGAGTTCCGTACCGAACGATCAGGACTCAACCACGGCGACCGCCGCGGATATCACGAACGATTCGAGTTCCACCCAAATAGCCGACCATACGGATACCACAGCCGCCCAACCCGACGCGACCGGAGGCGACCAGAGTGCCGCCGCCACGGACCAGGGCGATGGCGGGCGGACGGCCGACACAGCGGACGCGGGAGACGCCGAGGCGGGCGCCGGACCCGTGGCGCCGGTTGCCGCCGTCGCGGGGGAGGGTGAGCCGCATGATGAAGTGGTATTTGGTGGCGACAGCCTGCAATTGCAGGGCCGCACCAACGCACACTACCGTAACGCCTTCAGCGCGCCCGCCATGACCACGACCGCTGGGACGGATTGTAGCTGCGCGGCGGCGGACTGCGTACATGTCACCGGAACCTTGACCTCGACCTTTACCATGACCACCGATGTTTCGCTGCCGCCCGTACCTTCCGGCCTCTCCGATTGCCAGCAAAAAACGGTGCGGGCTGCCATCTCTACGTGCCTGTCACCCCATGAGCAGCAACACGTTGCCGCGTTCAATGCCTATAACGGAACGGTACGGACGCCATTCGACTTTACCTGTTGTCGATCCGACGTGCAGTCTACACTTCAGACCATGCATGATACTATCGAAGGTCCCCGGCATGATACGGTTCAGGCGTCAAGCGACGCGCTGGATCCCTTCCAGGTCGACATTGATCTGGATTGTCAGCCTGGCGACGACCCTAACGCCGGGGTGCATTGCCCTCCGCCGTCCTGATGTCCTGCCGGAGCGTTCCATCTCGGCGGCGCCAGGCTTCGGACACGCTCAGTGCCCGCGAACCCTGGTAGGGCGAATCCGCAGCGGCGTCGAATAGAGCGCCGCGAAACGCTCCGGCGTCTGGAACGACCTGGCAATGAACTCCTTGTACTTCTCTACGTACGGGCCGTGCTTGTCCGCCTGGAGTTCCTCGGGTCGGACCTCTACCGTACCAGTGAAGATGATGATGTCACCTCCGGTGCCATCGCCATCGAAGTGGAGGGATACCTTGGCGGAGCGCTGGACATGATTCAGCCGCTTGGCGGTGTTGAGGCTGTAGATGAGAAAGCTCTCGCCATCCCAAAGGAACCAGACGGGGTTGGGCTGCGGCGTGCCATCGGCCCCGATGGTGGTCAACCAAATGATCGGTTCGTCACGCAAACGGCGGGCGACCCGCTCGCCAAAGGGGGTCGCGGGATCGGGTAGCACGGTACTCATCGGTTCTTCTCTTCTCACGATCGCTCGCTGGCTACGCTGGGTAGCTGATCGGTAGTGTACCGACGATGCCGCCGATCCGTGCTCTCCTACCTGCTCCGTAGGATCTCGCCTACCACGCGGTTGCCGCTTGCCATCGCGCCATGAACGGTGCCGGTATGCCCGTCGGAAACGGTGGCTTCACCGGCGAAAAAGAGCGTGGCGGCCAACGGTGCCCCTAAGCGCCGCGGCGCCTCCAGACCACCGACGCGCACATGGCTGTAGGCCCCGCGGGCAAAGGGATCGGTATTCCAATTGTGCAGATGCCCACTCTCCAATTCGGCCTCCAGTGCTTGCGTGGGAACGCCGAGGCTACGCGCCAGGGACTCGACTGCTTGCTCGACAATGCGCGCATCCGCCTGGTTTGCGAGCGGGACGGCCCGCGGTCCGGCTACCCAGGCGGTCAGCAGCGGCGCCACGAGCGGATAGCTCGTCCACCAGGTGGGAAAGGTCTCCTCGGGCGTGAACAGAAATGACATCCGGGGTAGATACGGAAAGGGTGGCCGCCTCCGATCCCAAAAAGCCTCGTGGAAGCGCAAGAGCACCTTGAGCACCTGCCCCATGCCGAGATCTTTGTATGTTGGCTGCTTCTCCCGCGGCTCGGGAACGAAGCGCACCGCGCCCACCTCGTGTGGGGCGGCCGTCAATACTCCGAGGGGAAGGGTGATCACTGCCGTCTGGGCGGTTACCGGCTCAAGCAGGGCTCCGGAAGGGGCATGCGACCCGATCAGGACCTGCCCGGGGGACCACTGAACCTCATGGACAATCGTGTTCAGACGCACCAGCGCGCGGTCCGCTGGCAGGCCGTCGCGGAGCCAGGCAATCAGCCGGCCGTACCCGGACGAGAGGCGAAACTGCCGGCCCCCTTCAATGCTCCGCGCGGCCTGTTCGGTCTGGTCGAGCCACTTGATACTCACGCTGTGGACATCGGCGGCGTCGAAGCCTTCGACGTAGTCCTGGATGAGGCGCCGGGCAGCGGCCTGCCGCCCTTCGGGGAACCGCTCATCGAGGAAGGACGCCAGAGAACGATCCTCACCCCGCCAGGCGGCGATCTCCGCGAGTCCCCGTTCCCTCCGCGCGGCCAGCTCATGGCCTTGCCGCGGGTGTCCCTGTTGGGATGTCCAGGTCTCTCCGTGAATCTCATACAGGGTGAAATCGGATGCGGGAAGTGAAAAGATCTCGGGTGGCATGCCATGGACGAACTCCGCCCCCAATTCCAGGGGAACGATCGAATCTGCTTGCCGCGTGGTCGCGATGCGGCCACCGAGGCGATCGCGCGCTTCCAGGAGCGCGACGGTAAATCCGTGCTCGATCAGCCCGTGTGCCGCGGTCAGGCCCGACACGCCGCCGCCAACCACCACGACATCTACGTGCACCACGTTCTCTTCTTCCCCTTAGGTTTCAAAGGCACGAACGCCGCCAGCAAGGGTAATCTTCCTGGGAGCGCGAGCGTCTCGCTCGCGCTCCCAGTGCCCCGAATCATGCGGGCTTGCGGCAATTTGCCAACAGTATCACTCATGTGGCGCCCCCGTACTGGAAGCCGTGGTGAGCGGAGTGTCATGTTCCTCCTGGAGGGGAGACGCGTGCTCCTCCTTGGGAACGTTGCCGCGGCTGCCCTCGTCCGGATCCTCGACCGGCGGCTGGACGAGATCGGTGACAATGTAGGTCACATTATCCCACGCATTGTGGATACCGATGAACAGCAGCAGCATGGTCGCCGCGCCGATGATGAACAACGTTTCGGCCGGATTACCGGGCAGGACCATCGCCGAGACGACGAGTGCGACGTACGAGACGAGCGGGAATACCACATGCCATAACCAGTCTTCCAGCACCGGTCGATAGTCATCTTGACGGCGGATGCGCCGTACTATCACCCCGCTATATGCCAGTCCCACGAGACCGGAGAGGCCGACCAGCAGACCGGCATGCCAGAGCACGTGCCACGGCGCGCCGAGGATCGCGGCGACGGCCAGCGCACCGCAAAAATGCACGACGCTTGGGGTGCTGAAGGTCGCGATCCCCACATCCGGCCTGCGCGCCCGCGCCCCCGTGACCAAGGTGATCACCACGAACATCAACCCCGTTAAGGTCGCGGCCGCGGAACCGACGATCGTGTAGAAGGTCGCCCATGGGGTGAGCAGTGACTCCTGCATGATGGATCCCCCTTTCTCCGGATCGCTCCCATCGACCGGTTAGTGCCGGCGCGCCACTCAGGGCGCGATCTCCAGACGACTGACGAGGTCACCCTGGATGGTAAGGCGCCATTTCAGTTCGGCGGTCCCACCAGGGAAGTTGCCGGTGGGGCGGCCGGTGACGAGGTAGCTATTCTCGGCGGGTCGCTGGGTGCCAAACGCCTCAGTGGTGTACTGATACTTAGACGCCGCGCCTTCCTGCCAGCTCCGAATCTCGGCGGTGCCGTGGTAGGTCTGACCTTCATCGACCACAACAGCCTCATCGGTGAACAGCACAACGATGGCGCCGATATCGCGACGAGCGTCGGCCTCGAAATAACGGGTGATGACGTCGGGAATAGGGGTTGACATAGGGGCCTCCCACAGATGCCGTCCATCGCCAGCGATAGGCGCGGGATGATTAGCGCTCCAACGCTGCGCGGTCCCATCCCGCCAGGTCCGCCGCCGCCTCGTAGGTGCTCCGCAGGAACGCGAGGAGCACATCGTCCGGGTCTGGCGCGGTGCGCACTTCCTCGTAGGGCAGAAGAAACTCGCCCAGCTCCGAGCTATACCGTGCCGATGCCGGGAGGATCGCCGCCCGGTCCAGTCCCTCCGGCGCCGGCGCGGCGTAGGCGTAGAACGCCGCCTCCTGTACTGGGCCGCTGCCCGGCCAGAAGCCGCAGCTGATCAGCTCATGCGAGTACCCCTCCCGCGTCATATGATCCGCGCCCGGACGCTCCTGGGCCCGCCGCCCGGAGAAGCGAGTCACCGCCAGATCGAAGCTGCCCCAGAAGAAGTGCACCGGGCTGCATTTGCCGATGAAGCCGGAACGGAACTGCTTGAACACCCGGTCAGCCTGCACCAGGACGCGCCAGACGCGGTACGCATACTCTGGATCGTAGGAGGCGTGGACAGTGTCCTCGTCGCAGCGAATGGGATCGGGTACCTCCTGTGGCAGCGGGTTGATCTCGACCTCGATCCCGAGCGCGCGGAGCGCCCCCAGGAACTCGTGGTAGAACTCGGCGACCGAATGGGGGAACAAGCCCAGGGCCTTGCTTGTGCCGTCGCTGGTCTGGATGAGCAGGTTGTGGTCGATGAAGTCGAAGCTCACCTCGAAGGTGCGCGTGCCGTAGGGGATGGGCGAGGTGCTCAGGCCACGCGCCGTCACGTAGAGGGTTACATGCCACCAATGGTTGACCGGCGGGCTGAGCGCCATGCGCACCTTGCCCACGATCTGGGTCCACATATGGAGGGTGGCGTAGGTGTCGCGCCAGGCGTCCAGGGGCAGAGCCGGCCAGGGGTCGAGGGGCGAGCCGGTCGGAAAGGGATCGGTAGGGTTCATGGTATCCCTCCATCGATGTTGAGAGCGAAGCGCCACGCCACGAGCGTGGCCGTTACGATTGGTAGATCAGGAGGGCGAGCCCTCACGATTCTCGTTCATCCATATGCCCTTCCTCCCTTTGATGGAATCCAGCCGCGCGGCGGCGTCACGATGGCGACGGTGCCCGGGGCGCGGCGCGGGACGAGTACCGGAAACTGACCAGGCCGGCGAACAGGAGTAGGGCCGCTCGATCAGTTCCAGTTGCGCGCCGGCATGCTGGTCGAGCAGCAGATGCAACTGGTAGAAGGTCGCGCCATGCATCGCCCAATGGTGCTTCTTATAGAGACTGTACAGGATCATGATGTCGGCCAGGATCTGGTTGAAGAGTTGGCAACTTTCCATCCGCGCGTCATGGGTCCGCACCGCGCGGCCAGTTTCTGGAGAAAGTCGCCG
>JANWHO010000131.1 GCA_025450375.1 Chloroflexota bacterium | reverse complement strand
TTTCCACCAGGTTGCCGTCGTTACCATTGGCGGTGATGATGTGGCCGTTGGGCGCGATGGCCAGGCCAAGTGGATCGTTCAGCGGGGCGCCGGACGAGACGGTGTTCCCAATCCCGGCGCTGTCCCGGCGGATCAGGGCACGGGGGATCGCGGCGATCCGGTTATCCAGGCTGTCCGCGACGTACAGGGTGTCGACCGCGCCGCGATCGTCGTTGCTTCCCAACATATTCCGCGCTCCGGCGCGGGCGCTGAAATCCTCGTCATTCCCGCCAAAGAGCGAGAAGCCCACGCCGGTCGGGCCGATTACCAGCGCATTCGGGTCGGTACGCTCGGGGAAGCCGGAGCCGATCACGGTCTCCCGCAGCACCCGAGGCGCGAACTCAGACGAACTGGTAAGTACAATACGCACGACCGTACCTTGATTGACCACATTGGGACTGCCGGCCACCGTGCCATTGAGCACGTTGGTCACGAACAGCACTGCCGCGGAGCCCAGGTCGAGCGCGGTCATGTCCCAGGGACCATTGATCAAGGGCCCGGTGATCGTTTCCACCACGCTGCCTTGACTATTCAGGACCAGCAAGCAGCCTGCTCCCGCGGTGGCGGCCTGGCCATTCGTGGTTGGCAGGCTGCCTACGATCACCCAACCGCCGCGGAGGGCGACCAGCGCCGTGGTCAGGCCAACTCCACCGGGGCATGCGCCGGGGAGGGTACTGGGGATCTGAGCAAATAGACTTTGCTGGCCGGTCGGCGATACTTGCACGATGGTCGTGCCGGTCCCCTGGAAGTTGCTCTTGGCGTTGAAGTTGCTGACCAGCACGTCGCCCCGGACCAGACTGCCGGTGCTGGCCCGCACCACCGCCACGCCGTAGGGATTGATGTCGCCATTCGCGGGCACGGTCGAGGCGACCACGCTCACGGTAGTGAAGCGACCAAGAAACGAACCAGGGTCGGCCCGGGCCGACCCGGCCAGGCCGCTGAGAAGGGCGGCCAGCAAGAGGATCGTACTGAAATACCTATATCGTCGCGCCATCGCTCCTTCCTCCGTTTTCCGCTATGGGGCCGGATCACATGCGCCATTGATCCACATAGCAATACGGAGGAGGTTACGGAAAACGCGGAAGGGCCAAGCCGTGTGCGGCCTGGCCCTTCCGCGCTCCGGCGAGGGGATTAGCGGGTTTCGGTGTCCCGCCCGTCGGTAACCGGGGAGATCGTGCCGTCCTTCTTCACGGCGGCAATCACCACGGTAGCCAGCAGGGTGGCGCCGGTGGGTCCGACGATCGTCGTGCCCTGAGATAGTGAGGTGTAACCATCACCGCCGCCCAGCATGTAGTCATTGGTGGCCAGGGTGTAGGTCTGGGTGAGGGAGATCGGCTGGCCGCCAATAGTCACCGAGGTCACTCGATGAGCGGCGGGCCGGCTCAGTTTCCAGGTGAAGGTGAGGCCGGAGACCTGGGGGAAGCGCCCAGCCCCATTGGCTACCTGGCTGACCCCGTTGTCCAGCGCCGCCCATACCTGGGCCCCAGTCACCTTCTCGGTCACCAGCAGATCACCGAAGGGGAGGAAGCTAAGAATGGTCTTCCGGGTGATCGGCCCGGCCGGGGCGATGGCGTCCGTCCGGATGCCGCCGCTATTGGTGATCGCGATGTCGGTCCCGGTGGCGGCCCGCATAGCGTCGGCAATGTAGTCGCCCAGCGCGCTTTCCTTCTGACGGATCGTGATTTCGCGGGCGTCTAGCGGCACCGTGGTTTTCCCGATCACCACGTTCAGGTTCTTGCTGAGCTGCGATTCATACCCCTTGACCAGCTTGGTCATCGCGGGATCGGGGGTGGTCACGGCCGGATCGATGGTCAGATCTTGCTCCAGCATGGAGATCACCCGCCCATTGGCGCCCACGTTGATCGTGGCCACTCCCAGGTAGTGGGCATCGGATTCCGACTTGGTGATCAAGGTATGGCCTACCGTGGCCTCCCACCGCAGATGGTCATGCCCACCCACGATCAGGTCGATCCGCGGAAGGGCGGTGGCCAGGGCGATGTCGTCGCTCATGTCCTGATGGGTGATGGCCACGATTACCGTGGCGCCCTGGGCCAGCAAACTCCGCATAGCGGTCCGGGCGGCGGAGATCACCGGCTCGATGGTCAACTCGGGACCGGGCTTCGAGAGGGCGTAGGTTTCCGGAGTGAGTAGGCCGAGCAAACCCACTTTCACCCCGTGGTTGGTCACGATCTTGGTGGACACGGCGCCGGGAAAGGGCTTCCCGCTGGCGGTGACGACCACATTGCTGCTCAGCCAGGGGAAATGCGAGGAGGAGACGCGATAGGCCAGCGGGGCATCTCCCCGATCGAATTCATGATTGCCAAACGTAGCGGCGGTCACCCCTAGCCGGTTGAAGGCGGCGATCATCTGACCGCCCAGAAAGACCGATGATTCGACGGAGGGCGAGAGGACATCGCCCGCGAACAGGAGCAGCGCCTTCGGGTCTTGCTGGCGCACCTGGTCGATCTGGCCCGCCAGGTAGTCCATCCCGCCCAGGCTGCTGGTCGGGGTCAGTTCGTAGTCGTCGTTGAAGTGCATGATGGTCAGCGCCGTACCGGTGTCACGAGGAGCGGCCGCCCGCGCGGACGGCGCGCCGCTGCCCAGCCCGGAGATCGCGAGCAATGAGAGAAGCCCGAGGCCGAGACTGGCGGCCCGCAGCCGGTTGCCGGTGTATCGGGGGCGCGATGAGGTGGTCATGCCGTTTTCCCCTCCCTGTGATTAGGACGGCGGCACCAAGGCGCCGCTCTGCTTCAGTATAGGTTGCTCACTGGTCCATTGGCGCCTCGTCGTCGGACCATGCTGCCTCGTCCTCGCGGCCCGATTTGGCGATCAGAAACCCGCGGGCCCGCTCAGTCAGCGGATAGCGATTGGCCAGGGCCCAAAAGGCCGGTTCGTGCCCTGCTACATGGAGGTGAGCCAACTCATGGACGATCACCGCGTCCAGCACCCAGCCGGGATAGTCGCGGAGCACATGCGAGAGACGGATATCGCCGGTGGATGGGGTGCAACTCCCCCAGCGCGCACCCTGATTGGTGACCCAGCGGACAGAACGCGGGCGCGGCTTCCCACCGAGATACCGCGCGTTGAGGGCCGCCGCCCGCTTCTCGAGATCCTTGGCTTCCAGGGTCAACGCGGGCCGTAGCGCCTGCCGTTCCAACCGCGTGCGCAGCTTGGTGATGAAGGGAGCCAGTTCGGCATCGGTCATTCTAGCCGGCGCCTTCACGATCATCACGCTCCCATCCATGCGGGCGGAGATACTTCGCACCCGCCGATCGCTCCGCTCAATCCGTACTTCCATGCCTCACTCCTTTTCCGCCCTATGCTGCCAAGCGGCGAACCGGCACGGCCCCTGCTTGCGCGTCACCGAAGGCCATAGTAGCATAGGGGATGCGGTACACATACCGCCCTCCCTGGCCGAAAGGATCATCCGTGCCGCTTGTGGCCCGCGACGCCGTCTGGCGTCTGATTGTCTTACAGAAAAACGGCTAAACCGCTGCTTACCGCTTCCGCGTCGGTGTAAGCAGCGGGATGGACGCATTGGTCCGCCGCTACCCTCCAGCATGGAGGGCGCGGCGGGTTGGGCGTACCCTCCTGCTCCCATAAGAGGCCAGGAGAATATGTCCATGTCCATCATTCACGTAGAGGATCTATGTAAGTCGTATCACACCTATCGCCGGGCGGAGGGGATGGGGGCCGCGCTCCGCTCCCTGGTCCACCGGGCTCGGGTCGAGGTGCAAGCGGTCGACCGGATCAGTTTTTCCGTGGAGGCCGGCGAGATGGTCGGCTTTCTCGGACCAAACGGGGCCGGGAAGACTACCACCCTCAAGATCCTTTCGGGGCTGCTCCATCCGACCAGCGGCTCCGTCCAGGTGCTCGATCATCTCCCATCCCGCCGTGAGACCGCCTTTAAGCGGCGGATCGCCCTGGTGACCGGGCAAAAAAGCCAGCTCTGGTGGGATTTGCCGCCCATGGATACCTTCGTGCTCAACCGCGAGATATACGAGGTGGCGGACGGCCAGTTTCGCGCCACGCTTGCGGAGTTGGTGGATCTGCTGGGGATCGGCGACGAGATGCACCGGCAGGTACGGCAACTCTCGCTGGGCCAACGCATGCGCTGCGAGCTCGTCGCCGCCCTCCTGCATCGGCCTCAAGTGCTGTTCCTCGACGAACCAACGATCGGGCTCGACGTGGTGGTGCAAAAGCGCATCCGCGAGTTCTTCCACCTCTACAACCGCCGCTACGGGACCACCGTGCTCCTCACCTCTCACTATATGGACGACGTGGAGATGCTCTGTCCCCGAGTGATGGTGATCAACCAGGGGCGGCTCATCTTCGACGGCGCCGTCTCGCGGCTGATTGAACGCCACGCCCCCACGAAGTACATCAGCGTGGTCTTCACGGTACCCGTCCCCAGGGGGGAGCTTGAGGAGTTTGGCAGCGTTGTGTCCTATGAGGATGGCCTCTCCGCCACCCTGGCCGTCCCTCGCGCCGGTCACTCCCAGCAGGCGGCGGCGCTGCTGGGGCGCTATCCGGTCGACGATCTGGATGTGCGTGACCCCGGACTGGAAGAGGTGATCGCCGGACTGTTCCAGGCGCCCGACGCCGGAAGTACCCCATGATGAATTCGCTGCCCCGGCGCGCGGGTGGCCCATATCGGGCCCTCTTCCGGACCTGCCTGGCCGAAAGTCTGACCTATCGCACCACGAACGTGGTCTGGGTCGTCCAGGGCGCCCTGCCGCCGCTCTTCGCCATCGTGGCCTGGCTGGCTATCTACGGCGGCCGTGATACGGTGGGCGGCTTCAGCCGCGGCGAGATGATCACCTACTACCTGGTGATCGCCTTTGCCTGGTATGTGATTGGTGGGCGGATCAACTTCCAGATCGCGCGGGCGATCAAGGATGGATCGCTGGCCCACCAGTTGCTCAAGCCGTATGCCGCCCTGACGCCCCAGGTGCTCGGCGAGCAATGCTGGAAGCTGATCAACCTGGGGCTGGCTCTCCCACTCTACCTGGCCCTGGTGATCTATTTCCGCCAGGATCTGCATCTGGCGCTCAGCGCGTCCCGGATCGCGACGGCGGCGATATCCACCCTGGCCAGTACGGTCATCTTCATCGAACTGGAAATCATCCTCGGCGTGATTGCGTTCTGGACTACTAACACGGGGAACCTGTTCGAGATCTACGATCTCCTGCTTATCCTCGCCTCGGGCGAGTTGGTGCCGCTCTCCCTCTTCCCCAATTGGCTGCTTGGGCCGCTGAACGTCCTCGCCTTCCGCTACACCTTCTCCTTCCCGGTGGAAGTATTCCTGGGCAAACTCGACCCTGGGCAAATCGCCCTGGGGCTCCTCGGGCAGTTTGGCTGGCTGGCGGCGCTGGCCATCGTGGGGCGCTTTCTCTGGGTCTGGGGGCTGCGCCGCTATAGCGCGGTGGGGATGTGAAATGATGATCCGAAGTACCTTCCGCCGTCATGCCCGCCTGTGGATCTACCTGGCTCGCCGCTCCCTGATGACGCAGTTGACCTATCGGGGCGATTTCTTCCTGGGCCTGGCCCGGAACGCGGCCACGGTCGCCTTGATCCTCGCTTTCTACAGCGTGCTGTTCTTGCGGACGAACAGCATCGCGGGCTGGGATTTGCCGGCGCTTCTGGTCCTCTATGGCAGTTTCCGTTTGGTCCGGGGCATCCTCTATTTCTTCGCCGAGGATACGATCACGGCCATTCCCGAGGCGGTGCGTCGGGGCGAGTTAGATTTTATCCTGGTCAAGCCGGTGAGCGCCCGTTTCCTCCTCACCTGCGCCCAGATCAACCTTGGCGCCGCCCTGAATGCCGCCATCGGCCTGGGCCTGGTGGTCTATGGAGTGCGAGCGGGCCACGCCGCGATCGCCGCCGGCGCGGTAGTCGGCTACGCGGCCCTGATCGGCTGCGCCGTGATCGTCTTCTACAACCTCCTGTTCATGGTGATGACCCTGTCCTTCTGGGTGGTGAAGGTGGATGGGCTGCGCTACCTCTTCGAGGAGTTGATGAATATGGCCGGCCTTCCCAGTGGGGCCTATCGAGGAGCATTGAGGGTGCTCTTCACCTATCTGCTTCCCCTCGGGGTCGCGGCGACCGTCCCGGCGGGCGTGCTGACGGGGCACGCGATGCCGGGATTTTACCTCTACGCGCCGATCTGCGCCGTGGTTAGCAGCCTTGCCTCGGCCTGGCTCTGGCGACGGGCGCTCGCCGCCTATACCAGCGCCGGTGGGTGACGTTGAATCAGTGACTGGGGCGACCGTAAAGCAGAATATCGCGACGCTCTTCCTCAAACCTCTTGATCTCGTTCCACCAGGAGGCGGCTATCTCGTTCACCTGGTCACCGCGCTCAAGAGCGGAGCGCGGGGTGTCACCGCCAAGCAGCAGGTCAATACTATAGGAGCCTGAGTCATCACGGATCCAGTTCATTTGCTCCGGGTAGAGAGCGCGTATCGTGGCTATGATGTGCAGGCCGGTTCGCACTCCGGCGAATGCCTGTCTATCATCTATGTGCAATTGCACCCCGCCGCACGTGCGCTCCTGGTATTTGCTTGCGGAGGGACGAAACC
>JANWHO010000130.1 GCA_025450375.1 Chloroflexota bacterium | reverse complement strand
CCTACCTCCTGGTCCTGGTGATCTGGCTGGGAGGGCTGGCATGCATATTTCCCCTGGCGTGGACGCTCATCGCCTCTTTCCGCCCCGATTCCAGTTTTCTGATCAATCCCTTTGGCTTTCACTTCCGTGAGTTGATCGCCAGCAACTTTCAAGCCGCGTTCAGCCAGGGTGGCTTTGGCACCGGCTTCAAGACATCCGCGGTGCAGGTATTGGTAATCCTCACCACGACTTTGTTCTTCTGTCCGCTTGCCGGATATGGCTTCGCCAAGTTCGAGTTTCGCGGCAAGCGCTTCCTGTTTGGGCTGATGATGCTCACTCTCTTCTTCGTACCCCTTACCCAATACATCCCCTTGCTCATCGAGCTACACAACTTCGGCTGGGTCGACACCTACCAGGGCCTGGTGGTACCCCTGGTGATCAGTTCTCTCGGTATCTTCTGGATGAACGGCGTGATCGCCGGCGTCCCCAACGAGTTGCTACACGCGGCGCGGGTTGATGGGTGCGGCAGTTTCTCCACCTGGTGGCGGATTGTGATGCCCATCATTAAGCCCGCCTTGGTGAGCCTGGGCGTGGTCACTTTTTTGACCGCCTACAACGACTACTTTTGGCCCTTGCTGGTGGTGCCTGACCTACCGACGGCCCAGGTCGTGCTTGCGAACTTGACCTCTTCCCTGCTCACGAACGCGCAGACCACCACCGCCAATTGGGGCGCTATTCTTGCCGGCAGTACCGTGGTGTTCATGCCGACCGTCGTCGTATTCCTGGCCATGCAGCGATTCTTCCTCCGAGGCGTGTTGCAAGGAAGCATCAAGGCGTAGATCGCCCCCTGGCCGGGGGATGCCTGACGCTTGGCTCACGCGAGAGAGGGTGGCAATGCGGCGGTCTTTGTTGCTGGCGTTCGCGGCATGCCTGGTCCTTGCTCCCCTGGCGGGCACATTCCCGGCACCCAACCATGCCAGGGCCGCGGATGCCGTCCTGACCGTGCATGCCAATCAAAGCGGCCCAACCATCAGTCCCACCATGTTCGGATTGATGTTCGAGGAAATCAACCATTCAGGCGATGGCGGCCTGTATGGTGAGCTGATTGCCAACCGCGACTTCTACTCCACTCCTGAATTGCTAGATGATTGGTCTTTTGTCCGAGGAAACCATTCGCATGGCGCGGTCGATCTTGACCCCACGCGCCCGGTAAATACCGCGGCTCTCTACCTCAGCCTCCGCCTCACCATCACCCACGTCAACCCCGGCGAGCGGATCGGCGTCGCGAACGATGGCTATTCCGGGATTCCGGTTCGGCCCTCCACCACCTACCGCGCATCGGTCTATGCCAGGGCAAGCGCGAGCTTTACCGGGCCCCTGACCCTGAGTCTGGAGAGCACTGGCGGCAAGCTGTTCGCCGCCGCGCGCATCCCCGCGCTCACCACGGGATGGCGCCGGTACACCGTGAGCCTCACTATCCCGCCAAGCATTACGCCGAGCGCGAATAACCTCTTCGTGCTGAGCGCCCAGCACGCGGGCACCGTCTGGCTGAGCCTGGTCTCCCTCTTCCCGCCCACCTGGAACAATCGGCCCAATGGCATGCGCGTGGATCTGATGCGCGATCTCGGCGCCCTCCATCCCGGCTTCCTCCGCTTCCCCGGCGGCAATTTCCTTGAAGGCCAGACGATCTCCACCAGGTTCAACTGGAAGCAGACGATCGGCCCGATCGCCCAGCGTCCCGGTCACCAGGATGATGCCTGGGGCTACTACTCCACCGATGGGCTGGGGTTGCTGGAGTATCTGGAATGGTGCGAGGACTTACATATGGTTCCCGTGCTGGCCGTCTACGCCGGCTATTCGCTGGGTGGCAGCCATGTCCCTGCCGGGCCAGGGTTACGGCCCTATGCGCAAGACGCGCTGAACGAGATTCAATACGCCACCGGCTCGGTTACGACCCCGTGGGGTGCCCGGCGGGCCGCCGACGGTCATCCGGCTCCCTTCTCGGTTCCCTATGTGGAAGTAGGGAACGAGGACTTCTTCGATACGTCCGGCAGCTACGACGGGCGCTTCGCCCAGTTCCACGACGCGATCAGGAAGGCTTATCCCGCGATCAAGATCATCGCCACGGCGCCGGTCACCAGCCGAACCCCGAACGTCTATGATCAGCACTTCTACAACTCGGCCCAATGGTTCGTGGCGCACGACAATTACTACGAGAGCTACCGCCGTTCCGACCCCAAGATTATGGTGGGTGAGTACGCGGCCCAGAACGGCCCGATCGCCCAGGGCACGGCTACCCTCGGCACCGCGTTGGGGGAGGCGGCCTGGATGACCGGCCTCGAACGGAATGCCGACGTGGTGATCATGGCCTCCTACGCGCCGCTCTTCCAGAACCTGAACAGCTCCCATTGGGCGCCGGATCTGATTAGCTTCGACGCTATGAGCAGCTACGGCTCGCCCTCCTATTACGTCCAGCAGCTGTTCAGCCGGAACCATGGCGACGTGGTGGCATCCAGCACCATCGCGGGCGGCGCCGGTCTGGCCGTAGTCGCCAGCAAGGTATCGCGGAGCGGAGTAGTGTACCTCACGGTAGTGAACAGCGGTTCCACGGCCCAGCCGGCGCGGGTCGAGATCCAAGGGGTCGCGTCCGTGGACGCACGGGGAACGGCCACCGTGCTCACCTCCTCCAGTCCGGACGACCAAAACTCCCTCGCCGCTCCGACCAAGGTGGCCCCACGCACAACGTCTCTCAGTGGCCTGGGAACCTCGTTTGACTATCGGTTCCTCCCGAATTCGGTAACCGTGCTGCGGCTGACCACGCACGGCTAGATCCTCTAACCTGGCGCGAATCGGCCATCGGTTGTAGGGGCGACCCTTGTGGTCGCCCGCGTAACCCCAGGGCGACCATCACCCAGAGGGTACCCGTCGCCCCTACCGAGAACTGCCTCGGAACATCCGCCCCACTGCACTTGTACGATCTTGACGCTTACCCCAGGGACATCGCGAAGAGAATCACCCTCCTGTCCGACCAGGAGAGGTCGAGCCTGGCGGCACCCGCGACGCTGATCTGAAACGGTACAGGGCCATATCCCTCTCGGGCAACCAGCCTCATGGTTCGCAACGTCTTCCCCTCCGGTCCCAGCACCCGGAGGAGTACGTGCCCTACCTTGAAGCGTTGCTCGGCGGCTGGGAGCGCGTACCGACCGGCAAAGACGGCGCGCGGGCCCTTGACCGTGCGCAGATTCAGACTTGCCGTGCCGCAGTCCTGGCCATCCAGTGCCCACTGCTCCAGCGCAGCCGCGTGGATAAGGAGGATGTCCGCGCGGGAAATCGCCGTGTTGCAGCTTACAGTGAAAGCGGTCGGATTGACCGCGATACCCGTTTTGCCGCTCGTTGGCGGCTCGCTCGGCGGGAAGACGCGGTCATAGAAAGTAGCCCGCCCGGTAAGTTGCAGGTCATACAGCACAACCGGTCCGTAGAATTCAAGCTTCACGATACTGGCGCCGGTAATGGGCGCGTTGAGGGTGATCGCCGGTTTCCCGATGGTCGCTCGCGTCGAGGTGTGAAAGAGTGGACGGCTGTATTGATCGAGGACGGTCAGGCGGACCATGCCGCTTTTCGCGGGCGAGGTGGTATCGTCGAGACCGACGAGGGCGTGGAAGGCGCCACGGGCGTTGGTCATCACCAGCGAGGCCACGCCGCAATCCGTTCCGGAGAGAAATGTGTCGCGCAGTACGGTCACGTGGTCGACCGTAATGTCGGCATCACCAGGGTGGGCATTACAGTCGACCGCGAACGATTCGGGTACGATGCTCACCGGGCTACCGGTGGGGCTGCCGAATTCGTTGTGGTCGGGGTTGGGGTGCTGTTTGTATTGACCGGGGAGCAGTGCCAGGCCAACCAGATCGACGATGGCGTTGCCGGTGTCCGCGGTGAGGGTCACCGTGGCGCCGCCCGTGAGGTTCACCCAGATTGGCTGCAGGCCGCCGCCAAGAAAGGCCAGGCCGATTGCCTTCCGCAGCAGATGGCCCGCCGCGTCGAGGACGCGGATGTCGAATACGGTCGGCACGCTCGTATAATCGGAGAGGTCGCCGGCGCCAAAGCGCGCGGCGAGCGTGCCGGTCGAGCCCGCCGGCACTTTGATCGTGGTGACGCCGCAGCTTGTCATTTCGATCGCCGACGACGTGGGAATGATCAAGTGACTGACGCTTTTGGGCGTGGTGGTCGCGGCGGCATTGCAGGTGAAGCTCATCTGGCTTGCCGCCACGGCAGTGCCGCCGCTCGCCATGCCGCCACCTTCCAGCGGTGTGATATGGCGGATGCGCGCGGTGCCGGTCAGGCGCATGGCGGAGACATAGACCGGCGCCCCGTTGGGGAAGCCCACGGCCAGCATTACGGCGCCCGCTAGGTCGAGGTCGATGGTTTTGGCGACCCCTTTTACCAGGGCAATGTCCAGGGTGCGGCTGGTATACCCGTTCCCGGCCAGGACGAATATCCGTGCCTCGGGCGCGCCGCCCCCGGCGATAGTCGCGTCATCCGCCAGCGCGATCCGGGCCTGGAAGCGACCGGCGCCGGGCGCGCTGACGAACAGGTATGCCTGGCCGCAATTGTCGGTATTCGTGATGGCCGCGCCAGCCGGCACGGGCTGGCCCGCCACGGTGACGGCGGCGGCATTCGCCTGTTCGTTGCAGGTGAAACTGAAGTCAGCGCCCAGCGGACTCTGGCCTGCCGCCACGCCCGAGAGCGGCCCGCCAAACCGTGGGTAGGCCAACGCGGCAGCTGGCGCCGCTAACGCGGTAGCCGCTAGCGCGGGCGTGGCGGCGATGGTCATCGCCAGGAGGAGGATCGGCAAGGTCGCGAGGATGATCGGCGAGGGTCGATTCCGGTGCGCAGGGTTTCCAGCGGATCGGCGCGGCCATGGGGTCATGTGCGTAACTACTTTCTCTGGCAAGAATCGGCCAGGCAACTGTACCGGTAGAATAGACTTCTCTATCCGAGCGAATCGTTAGCGTCCAGAGATAAAGTTGAATCCGGCCGGCCCAAAGGCGCGCACGACGCCCTGATCGCCCCCGAGGATGCCGGCCTCGACGCGAGCGATCCCTTGCTTGTTGGTGAGGGCAAAGTAGCCGCCGCCGGCATCCTCCGCGAGTACGGCGACTGGGCTGAGGTTCTGTTGTTGCAACTGCAGGTAACCGCCGGCCGGTCCCGCGCCCAGGGTGGTGGCGGGGTTGTCCCCATCGGTCTTGTAGAACGCCGCTTCGCCGCCCGTGGCGACGGCGCCGAGGAAAGCCAACTCTTTCTGGCCCTTGTACACGCGCATACCCATATTGCCGGTGGCAGCGCCGCCCACCTGTACATGACTACCGCCGGGCAACCCCACCTGCAATTGGCTCCCGCCATCGGCCATGCTGCTCAGGCACCCATTCGTACTGCCCGCGGGGCCGTAGGTGCAAATGATGCCCCCCGTAGTCGAGTTTCCGCCCAGCCCCGACACCGTTTGACCACCGCTCTTAAAGCGGATGCCGCCGGCGTTGACCAACATCACCACGTTGCCCGAGTCGTCCACGACCTGGAAGGGCGCTTTGACGGTGAGAGTTTTGGGAGGCGTGGCGGCGGACGCCGTCCCCAGGGCCAGCGCTCCCGTGAAGGCAGCGACGGTACAGCATCCGAGCACACGGGAGAGTAGCCCGGCGCGCCCATTCCGGCGTCGCATCCCCGCCAGTTCCGCTTCCAGTTGCTCCAGACGGCGTTCCAGCATTTTGACCTGATCCATCGATCTTTTCCTCTTCCCGCGCCGAAAGATGCGGCACGAATATCGTGGTGTGCCGGAAGGTATCTACGACGCGGGCACGGCGGGGAGCTTGATGCTGGGGTCGTTCCACCGGCTATACACCACCGTCGTGGTGGAGACGACACCTCGGGTTCCCGCGGTAACAGCAATCGAACCTACCTCGGTCATCTCGACTATCCGCCCGGTCGCGGTCGAGAACCAATAGACGCCGTGCCCCGTGAAGTGAATCAACTTCGAGATCGCGGTAAAGTTGTAGCCGAGGCAGGACTGGCCTTGAACGGTTTTCGCGCCGGCGTCCGTGATGTTTTGCATACTGGTACCCGACGATTTGAGTGTGTTGGCGATGTCGGTACTGGACAAGAACCTTGTCGCGAGCGAGGTCGGGTAGGTGCAATTCCAGGCCGAGGTGGTGCTCGGGCGCATGCATAGATGTTTGCCGGTATCGACCATGGTCGACGTTTTGCCGTTCATGGTCAGTTGGGCATACACGACAAAACCGTTACCGCGCCGGACAAAGTATTCCGTGATATGTTGCCTTGAGGAAGAGGCGCCGGCGCCGCTGGATGTATCGAGCATCACTTGAAAGGAACTGGCGCCGGCCAGTGACTTCACGATCATCCGGCCCAAGTCGGTAAGCGTGACCCGCGCCGGGGCCGCGTGCGCGAGCGACGGTGACAGCAGGACGGCGACCGCAAGCATGACCCCCAGTCGCCGGGAAACGTGCGTGATGGATACTCTACGCATCTGGTTGACTCCTATCTGGTTACTGGTCGGATTGCTGGTCAGGTCGATCTATCCCGTGATGGTCCCCGGCGCCTGGATTGTTCGGCTGATCGGGATCGAGCAGCACCCGCAGATGCTCGAACAGCGCCATGGGCGAGTTGAACGTAAGCTCCACTCCGTCCTGTAATCCCTCAAGCCGGGCCGACCATTGCACGCGGTCGTGCCGCGTGCCGCGCCAGACCCGCAGCCTGAAGGAGTCGTACCGCATGGGCGTATCCTCCTCCTTCACCACCGGGCATCCCGCGGTGGACCCGCTTGTCGCTCTCGGGTACCGTGCCGGCTCATTCACGATAGTTGGGCAGGCTGCCGCGGCGGATTCGGCGCCTCGCGCCCACCGCTTCTCTTGAAATGGACCGCGTGTTGCAAAAGAACTAGCAGCGGCTCTTTTGCAATGGCCATCCAAGGCCCGCTTTGTGGTAGGCTGAGAGGAATCATTTGGGGGTTGCCATGCCCACCGGACCGCCGGCCGACGTTCATGTCACCTATAGCCGGCAGTACCGGCGCTGCCATAAACCTTCCTGCACGATCTGCCAAGCCGATGGCCCCGGCCATGGTCCCTACTGGTTCGCCTACTGGCGCGAGGATGGCCGGGTGCGCTCTCGCTATCTGGGCAAGTCGATACCCGCCGGCGCGGCCCTGAGTACCGTGGTGCTTGAGCCGCCTCCCGGCGTGTTCTCGCAGAATCAACCAGCCTTCATCGTGCGGACCCTGGGCGAATTCGTGGTCATTCGCGGGGGGAAACGGATCGCCGCGTCGAGTTGGCGCCGGCGGCCGGTAGCGGCCCTCTTCACCTGCTTACTGAGCGCGCCTGGACATCGCCTGCACCGAGAGCAGGTGATTGACGCCCTCTGGCCCGACGCCGAGTTTTCGCTGGCAACGCGCGAACTGCACCGCGCCACGCATGCGCTACGCAAGATGCTGAATTGGCCAGGCCAATCTGGCGCCATGCTCCGGTTTGAGGGGGACGTGCTGGTGTTGGAACCGGCTGACTCCAATCCAGACGGTGGGGATTGGCTGGATGCTGACGTCTTCGCGCGTTACGCGCGCGCGGCCCTGCATGGACAGGACCGAGCCGCGTGCCGGGAGGCGCTAGCCAGGTATGGCGGCGCCTATTTGCCGGACGATCCGTATTCCGAGTGGGTGGTGCCGCGCCGGGAGGAACTACAGGCTCGCCATCTGGAAGTGGCGCTATATTTGGCGCGCCTCAGCGGATCGGCGGGCGATCTGGAGGAAGCGGAGCAGTGTCTGCGCTTGGTGCTCCGGCATGATGCCTGCCAGGAGGGCGCGGCGGCAACCTTGATGGGCATCCTTGCCTCAAGCGGGCGGCGGGTCGACGCCCTCCGCGTGTATCAGGCGCTGGCGGCGGCGCTGGATTCGGACCTTGGGGTTCAGCCAAGCAGCGAGATCGAGGAATTGCGCGGGCGGTTACTGGCATTGGAGGGTACGGCGGGCGGGCCGCGCCCGCCATCGCGCGTGGAAGCGGTCCCCGTGTCGGGAAACCTGCCCGCCGCGATGAACAGCTTCGTGGGCCGCGAATGGGAGCAGGGCGAGATCGCGGCACTCCTCTCCGAGACCAGGCTGATCACGTTGACCGGACCGGGTGGCTGCGGCAAGACGCGGCTCGCCCTGGAAACGGCGGGAAAGCTGGGCGGGCGCTTTCAGGACGGTATCTGGCTCGTTGAGTTGGCGGCTCTGCGCGACGGCGCCTTGGTGGCGGAGGCGATCGTCGCGGCACTGGGCACGCTGGAGGAACCGCGCGAGGCGGCGGGTACATCGCTCGTGAGCGCCTTGTGCGGGTTTCTTCGATCGCGGCGGGTTCTGCTAGTTCTCGACAACTGCGAGCATCTGATCGCCGCCTGCGCCGAGATCGTCATGGCGCTGCTCCGAGGCTGTCCCGATCTGCGCATCCTCGCCACCAGCCGCGAGGCGCTGGCCATTGCCGGGGAGACGATCTGGTACGTACCACCGTTAGCCGCCCCTCCTCTCGGCAATCCAGTCCTGACCACGCTGGCTCGCTATGAAGCCGTGCGACTTTTCGTGGACCGCGCCCGAGCCGCGCGCCCGGATTTCGCGCTCACCGAAGCCAACGCATCCGCGATAGTGCAAATATGCCACCGGCTAGACGGGCTGCCGCTGGCCATCGAACTGGCGGCGGCCCGCCTTGGCGTCTTCTCGGTGCAGGTCGTGGCCGCGCGCCTCGACAACTGTTTCACGCTGCTCACGGGCGGCAGTCGAACCGCGCTCCCGCGACAGCAGACGCTCAAGGCGACGATTGACTGGAGCTACGGCTTGCTGGCCGGCGACGAGCAGACGCTCTTACGACGGCTGTCGCTATTCGCGGGCGGCTGGACCCTGGAGGCCGCGACGGCGGTGTGCGGCGACCTGCCCTTGGACGAGAGAGACGTGAACGACCGGATCTCGGTGCTGCACGACGAGCTTTCGGCGCGTTCGCTCATTCGCGCCGTCGAGCACGAGGGAGCGCGGCGCTTCGGCATGTTGGAGACGATGCGGCAGTACGCGCGCGAGCAACTGCTCACGGCAGGCGAAACCGCCGACATCCAGGATCGGCATCGCACATGGTTTCTGCGGGAGGTACGGCGGGCAGGCGCCGCGCTCAGAACCCCGGACCAGGCGATGTGGCTCGACCGGCTAGAGGCCGACATTGACAATCTGCGGGAATCCCTTGCGGCCGGCGCGCTCCGAACGGGTGATCACGCGGTCATCCTGGCGCACGCGGAACCGCTCACGCACTTCTGCCTCGTGCGCGGGCATATCGCGGACGGCAGGCGGTGGATCGGCACGGCGCTGGCTGGTGACTTAGCAGGCGCCTCGGCGGTGCGTGCCGCCGCCTTAAACGCCGCCGGTACGCTGGCGAGCGAGCAAGGCGAGTATGATCAGGCGATGGTGCTCTATGAAGAAGGTCTGGCGATCTTCCACGAGCTTGGCGATACTCGCGGCGCGGTCCGCGTGTTGATCAATCAAGGAAACGTGACCAAGTACCAAGGTGATCTCGAGCGAGCCAGGATCCTCTATGAGACCGGCTGCCGGCGGGCGCGAGAGCACGGTGATCCATCCTTGCTCGCCACCGCGTTGAACAATCTCGGGACCCTGGCGATAGAGTTGGGTGACAACACCTGGGCGAAAGACCTGCTGGAGGAAAGCCTGGCCCTGAAGCGCCAATCAGGGAGCCAGGCGGGCGTCATTCAAGTGCTGGTCAATCTTGGCGAGGTGGCGCGAGCCCAAGCGGATCCGAACCGCGCCGCGGAGCGCTATGAAGACGCGCAATCTTTGGCCCAGGCGCTCGGAGATCGGCCGCATATCGCGCTGGTACGCTACAACCTTGGCCTGATCGCGGCGGAACACGGCGACCACGCGCGAGCCGCCGCCGAGCTACGCGCGAGCCTTGGCATGGAGCTGGAGCTCGGCAACGCCCGCCAGATCGCCGCCGCGATTGAAGGGCTGGCCGCTGTCGCCGCCAATCTGAGCCAACCGGGCCGGGCCGGCCTGCTGCTGGGCGCGGCGGAAAAAATGCGCGAACGAATAGGCGCGCCCGTCCCCGCCGTGGACGGCCCGCGCCACGCTCGTGAGACGGCGAGCGTGCGCGCGACATTGGGCACTAGCGCGGCTGCCTTGACCTGGCAACAGGGCCGGGCACTAGCGATGGACGCGGCGGTAGCCGAGGCGCTGCTTGTCGGCGCGGACGGCGGCAACGGACGTATGTGAATGTAGTTCAGTGGTGTTGCAAAAGGAATGCGGCACTCCTTTTGCAACACCACTGAACTACCAGAGAGAAACGTCCAGATGCGCGGTGCGCGGCGCGGTAGAGCCTGAAGAATATACTTACCGGGCCAGGAGTGGCGTAGTAAAGGAGCAGCGAGCATGTCAACTGAAACGAGCATCGCGATCGTGCAAGCATTCGGTGAAGCGATGAACCGTAAGGACGCGGCCTTCCTTGATGCACACCCCGGCCTTGGCGGGAGCAAGACCTTCTTCAGCCAACTTTGGACTGCCTTTCCAGACGTGCGGAATACGGTCGAGATACGACTCGCCGAGGGTGAATGGGTTGCCCAGCGCATGACCATTAGCGCCACCATGCAGGGCGCCTTCATGGGCATGCCCCCTACCGGCAAGCACGCCACCTGGGAAGTGTTGAACATGTTTCATGTGGTCGACGGCAAGATCGTGGAATATCACGCGCAATCCGACACCCTGGGCATGATGAAGCAACTCGGGATCGGCCCAGGCGGATCGCGGCAGCCGGCATAACGCCTCACTTGCGGCGCTCTAGCTTGTGCCCCGATGGACAAGCTCCAACCGCACGGTTTCGGCCACCGGCTCGTCGTGGTTTCCCTGGGTAAGCCGCAGCACCAAATCGGCCGCTTTCCGCCCCAGATCAGCAAAGGGGATGCGCACGGTGGTGAGCGGCGGCACCGTGACGCGGGAGAGCGGCACGTCGTCGAAGCCCACGACCGCCATGTCCTCCGGAATGCGGCGTCCCTCCGCGCGCAAGACCT
>JANWHO010000129.1 GCA_025450375.1 Chloroflexota bacterium | reverse complement strand
TCCCGCGCTTGCCTACGGGTTGTACTCGCCTCCCGAGCCTGATGCATCAGGTGGCGGCGCCGCTCGTTCTAGCCGGCAGCCGATCAACCACGACCGCCGCCAGAAAGACGATCAGCGCGATCAGGGCCAGCGGCCACCACAGCTCCACCGGTCCGGCGGCGTTCGCGCGCGCGGTAACGATCTGGCTGGGCGCCCGCACGGATGCTCCCCCGGTTCGCGCGCTCAGGTCGGCCAGCAAGGCGCCGTTGGGGGCGCTCGGGAGATACTCGCTGCTGTACGGCACCGCCAGCAGCCCGCTCGCCAGCGTCCCGCCGGTGAGCAGACCCACCGTCGCCGTATAGATGCCGGGAACCGCGAAGCTGTAGCCCGCCTCGTACAATCCGGGCGCGGTCTGGGTGGCCGCCAGCCGCGCGTGGCCGCCGGTGGGCGTCCGCACGTCAATGGTCAGACGCTGAAGGTTTACCGCCGCGCCGCTGTTCTTGAGGGTGTCGATCGCGATCGCGTTCGGGGTCGAGCCGCCCGCGAGAGCCGGCGCGTAGGTCGGCACGCTGGGGCCGCGGAGGGTCCAGCGCAGCGTATCGGCCCAGAACGCGGGCTCGGTCTTCCGCCAGAGCGCCGACCAGGTATTCTCCAGTCCGGGCGTCCAGACCAGCACCCTCCCCAGGCCGTAGTGCCCTCGGGCCAGCAGGGGGTCCGCCTGCCGCCCCTGCACGTTGGTTTCCAGATCGTTGACCGCGTCCGGCTTCAGCACCGTAGCGGTGTAGCCATTTAACGCCGGGAGCGGGCCCGCCCCAAGGGAGCGAATAGTGGGGCTGTTGTGCGCGATCTTGACCCCTATCTTGCCGGTCACCGCGGCCGAACCGGCGGCCAGGCGCGCTTCTTCCGCGAAGATACGCGGCAAGTCCTGCGCGTTCGTGGTGTAGTAGAATCGCCCCTTGCCAAGCGCCGCCATGTAATGCAGAAGTTGCACGTCTGCATCCGGGCCCAGACCCACGGTGGAGATCGTCACCTTGAGCTGCTGGGCCTCTTGCAGGAGCGGCAGGTAATTGGCCGGATCGCTTCTGCCGTCGGTCATCAGAATGATATGGCGGTAGGGCGCGCTGCTCTTGCTCACCTGCTGAAGACCGGTCTGGAGCGCTTGAAAGATGTTCGTGCCGCCATCGCTGAACATGCCGGCGATCACCTGATAGACATGCGGCTTGTCGGCGGCCCCTACCTTGGTGATGGGGACCAGAAGGTGCGATGCCTGATCGAAGGCGACAATACCGAGGTCGTCCTTATGCTGAACCGCGAAGTCCGAGGCCAGCCGCGCCGCCTCGCGCGACATCACGATCTTCGGCACATCCCCCGCCAGATTGTCCATGCTGCCCGAGCGATCGAGCACGAGCTGGAGCGCGACATTCCCGTCCTGGAGGCTGGCCGGTGTATCGCTGAGGACCGGCAGCATCTTTTCCAGCCCGGTCTGGCTGTAATGCCCCTGGGTCAAACTGTGGCTGCCCCCCAGTACGAACAGCCCCACGCCGTCTCGGCGCACCGCCCCATCCAGGGCGCTGACCTGTCGGGCGTTCAGGGCCGTCGCCGGTACGTCATCGAGGATCACGCCATCGTAGCGGGCCAGCGCGGCGGTGGCGGACGGCATGGCGGACGGGGTGAGCGCGGTGATATCGAGGGTCGAGTCGCGGAACACGGTAACCGCCGTGCTCGCCGCTCCGTGGGTGGCCACCACCAGCACCCGCGGAACACGCGACACATCGGTTACCGTGTCCAGCGCGTTGTTCTCCGGAACCGCGTCGGCGGGAGCCTGGATGTTCGCGTGGAGGACATGCCACCCTGGGCTCTGGGCGGGAAGGTTAAGCAAGTACGGATTCTCGCCCGCCAGCAAACCCAGGGATTGGCTGCCAAGGTTCTGGCCGTCCACGCGCAGGGTAAGGGTGGCGGTCACCGCCCGCGTACTGCTCACCGTAATCTGCGCCGGCAGCACGGACCCAGCGGCCGATAAGGGAGGGAGGACCAGACGGGTGATCGCGACATCGGTTGCTTGGTGCCCGAGAAGAACAGTGGCGAGCGGCAAATGCGCCGCCGCCAGATCGGCCGCCGCGGCCGCCGCGTCGCCGATCGTCTGATTGCCATCGGTGAGCAGAACCAGGCGTGTTCCCGGCGCCAGACCGGCGGCCAGGTGAAGGGCCGCCGCCAGGTTGGTCGCGGAGCCATCCCTGCGCGGGGCAAGAAGCTGGGCGATCTGATCGTTGCCGAGCGGCCCGCGGATCGTGACCGCCGAGGCCGATCCGGCGAAGGGAATGGCGGTCACCGGGCTGGCGGCCGAGGCTTGGGCCGCGGCGGCCCGGAGCCAACCGGCCTCGATAGCTCGGTCGGCGGCCGTAATGCTGTTCGAGGTATCGAGAAGCAGCCCAAACAGATTTGCTGGGGCCGACTGGCGCCACTCAGGCTGGGCAAGGGCAACCACCAGGAGGATCAAGGCAAGGCAGCGCGCGGCCATGGATCCCAGCCGGCCCCGACGCCAGAATGAGACTCCGGCCAGCCCCACCGGCGCCGCCAAAAGCAGTAAATAGGCAGGCGAATTGATAACCAGCATGGCTAGCCTCGTGTCCGCGGGCTACGAACGACGACCAGCCATTCGAGGGCGACCGCGATGGCCGCGATCAGTCCCAGCACCGGCCACCATACGGTTGACTGAGCGGGCTGACCGAGCACCCCGGCCGGGGAGATCTGGATCGGGCCGCCCGCGTTTGCTATCCCTCCCGACGAGACATTGGCCGCCGCCTGGGCGTCGCGGACTCCCCAGACGCCGCGTTCGGTCACCGTGTATACGCCGGGGCTCGGAATGGCGGCGAATGCCTGGGCGCCCTGCCGGGTGACCGGCAGCATGATGGGCGGCGAGTTCAAGGAAGGATTGTACGACATGCTGATTGACGAGGTTGCCGGAGGAACGTCCAGGATGAACCGATCGCCGGGTAAAGCCATCGTCGGTAGCCACCCAGCGGACCAGCGTAGAACATTGTTCATCAGGAGCGGGAAGGCATCGAGTTGACTCAAATTCGAGACTTTGGGGTCGAAGGCCACGGTTACCACGTGCCTGCCGTCGAGTACTCCGGCCGTAATCAAGGACGCGTGCGCCGCCCAGACCACGGGCTGGAGCGCCGCCGGCAGCACCAGTTGCTCGCCGGATCCCTGTGGGAGGTCGAGCGACGTGAGGTCCACGCCGGTGAGCAACGGGCTGGCCGCGTCCTCACCGCTGATTGAGGTGTCGTTGAGCACGCTCGGAGCCGGCGCGCCAGGGAACCGCGGCGGGTCGAACAGGAGCAGATTGGGAGTGGCCGGCAGACCACCGGACGGCATCCATCCCGCCAGGATAAGGAGGCCGGGGACGCCGGACGCGATTGACCCATACCGGCTGGGAGGCAGTACCGTCACCCTTACTTTGGGGAGGGCACCCAGGGCCTGAACGATGGGGGCCGTATGAGCCGGATCGCCGACGACCGTGGCCGTGGTCACTCCCACGGTGGGAGGCACCGCCCAGGCTGCATTGTCGGCCGGAACCAGATCGCGCCGGGTGAGGTACATCTCGATCACATGCCGGGTCGCCGGTACGGCAAAGCTGAGATCGGTATCGGAACCTGGGGGAAGCTGGAGCAATTTCCGGCCGAGAACCACCCCATCCGCGTTGATCACCACATCCTCCGGCACCGGGGAACCACTATCGTTCCTCAAGGTGGCAAGCGCCCCGCAGGTCGGGGCCGCCACCATACAGCGGACGGTGAACCGGGCGATCGACTGGTTGTCGGTACTGGCGCCGATAGCCGTGATAGACACCATGCCCGGTGGAGCCGAGATCGGGGGCAGGGTCTCGCCGCGGGCATACAAGATGTGGAGGCGCCCATTGCGCCCGACGAAGCCGGCGCCGAGCCGGATCGCTTGCCCCAGATCGGGGTTGGCCGCGACCGGGCTCACCGCCCCAAGGCGTTGGTTGGCCCGGGCATGATCGGTGGTCGAGATCAGCACCCGCGGCTGGGCATCCGCCAGCACGACCGTCACCGTCGTTCCGGGAGCCGCCCCCTGGATGTCCCGTTCCACCTGGCGACGCGCCGCCTCGAACCGCGATGGGGCTGGGTCCGTCGCCGCCATCAAGGCCCCCCGGTCGAGCACGTAGACCTGGGGACTCGCTACCCCGGAGGTGCTCGCCAGCCGGGCCAGCGAGAAGACGACGGCACACAGGGCAAGGAGTTGGAGCAGCAACGGCAGAACCTGCTCGACATGGAGGCCCTTGCCGCTCCGTGCCGGTTCACCAGCCAGCAGCTCCCAGGGAATCAGGCTCGGCACCTCCACCAGCTTGAGCCGGCGCCGGTGCAGGTGCAGGGCCACCAGCCCCGGCACGAGCAGGAAGCCAAGGAGAGCGAGCGGCGTCAGGAGGGCCATTGGCGGCGGTTTTCCGTCTTCTTAGGGGGAGGAATGGCTGGTAAAGTACCGGCTCACTATCGTGGCCTCGCCTGGCGGCACGGTATTGGCGTCCGGCGGCACGTAGTCAACCGTTTGGCCGCTATCGGCGCCGGCGGTCACGGTGGTTTGATTCGCGCTGCCCGCCCCGTTGTGTCCCGTTACTTGCCGAGCCGATCGGCTGCCGGCCTTGTTCGAGCCGTAGGCGCTGCTAATCGCAAGCTGCTTCGAGGCCGCGGAGGGTGAGGGGACCTTCCCGTGGCCCAGGGTGGGTGAGGCGGCTCGCGCGTGGCCGGCACTCTGGCCGCCAGGAGCGCCCTTCCCGGAAAACCCTCCCTTCCCCGTGACCAAGCCGGGAGCGGTGATTTGCGAGGGAGTCAACCGAGAGCACACATAAAGGAGCGTGCACGTCCCCGCGTTGGTGGCGCCGGCCGCGTTCTTCCCAGGAGCGGCGGCGTTTTGACCGGCCCCGTTCTGGTTCGATGACGGGCTTCCCTTCCCCTTGCTTGCGGCGCCGGACCCCCCCGACTTGGCTGGGGCGCCTCCCGCGCTCCCCGCGCCTCCTGCATGCCCCGTACGTGACAAAGGCTGCGTAGCGGTAAAGCTGCCGCCCTTCGAGCCCTTGGTGGAAGGAGTAGTCGGCACGAAGCTCTCGCTGCCCCGCACGAGCGGTATGGTATGCGAGGAGTGAGAGTTTGTTACCTGGCCATGCACGCTGTTGGTGCCGCTCCGTGGCGAGGAACCGGCCGTGTGCCCGGTGCGTCTCTGGGTTCCCGGCTGCCCGACCGGCGCTCGGCGCACGGCGGCGGCCGATGGCTTGGTCGAAGCGCCGGCGCTGCTCCGTTGTGATGAGGGCACGTTCGCGCTTGGCGAGCTGACTACCGCGACCCGCACCGAAAGCACCCGTGGATTCGCCGGCCCCACGGGCAGGACCGGCGTCATCGCGCCGGTTCCGGCGGATGGTCCGGCGGCCATCCGGACGCCGCTGCCTCCTTCAAACGGAGCGGTGGCAATTAAAGCCATGACCAGCAGCAGCGCTGGTATCGCCGTCCATTCCCAGAACGCGGGGCGGGCGCGAACCGACCGGGTGGACGCAATCGTACGTACGGTCGTGGTAGCGCTCCGGCGCAACTCCGTGCCCAGGAACGAATTGGCCCGACCTGACGCCGCCCCCAGTTCCAGCGCGGTGGCTAGCTGCTCTTTCAAGCCAAGCGCGTGGTCGAGAAATCTTGCCGCCGCGTCACTCCGAGGCACGGCGCGGAAACTCCAGATTGCCAGACCAGCCGCGACCACCAGGGCGCCGAGTGGAGCGATCCAGAGCGCACCGTTCACCCATGCCACCAGGAGGGCCAGGAGGCAGCCCGCCAACAGCCCGCATACGAGCGAGCGCCGCAGCACCGCCACGAACCAGGCGCCGCGGAGACCGCGGGCCAGGTGGTCCACCGTGCCGGGTAGATCAGCGGTCTCCGAGCGGCGGGATGAGCCGGATCTCGGCCCCATCCATGCCACATCGCCGAGCGGCGGGCTGATCCACCCTGCCGCGTGGCGACCAAGAGCCAGCCTTTCGGAGTGAAGGCGGGGCGGCGAACTTTTCTGTCGTGAGCCCATGGTAGGGCGGGTTGAGGCCATAATGTGATCCTCTTGCTGGTATGGTGTCGGATAAGCCAGGTCCGCGCAACCCGCGACGACGCCGATTCCAAGCGAAACGTGGTTGCCGAGTTGACGATGGATTGGCAAGCCTCTAGCGGATGTATGTACTATATGTATATCATGAATTGTATTTGTTGAGTTTAACTAACCGATACCAGTTTTCGTAAACAAGGGGTCTACGGAGGTGACCCTGGTGGATCGGACCGTCCTTGGCGTGGTAGGCGTGCCGGCGTTATATCCTAATGATAATGTAGTTGGAAGGGGCGGTGTCGCTATGATCCGGCATTTTCGTGGTAGACCATGGAGCCGGCTCGCGCCGCTCCTGGTGGTTGCTCTTCTGGGCATGTTGTTGCCGGTCGCGGGTTCCAGCGCGGCGCCCTCGGACGCGACGCCCTCCGCCGCCGACAATGCGTGGCCGTATTTCGGCCACGATCGCGACAACACTCGGTTCTCGCCTCTCACCCAGGTCACTCCAGCCAATGTCAGCAAACTTGGCCTGGCCTGGACCGCCGGCCTGGGCCCCTATCAGGTGCTGGCCGAGAGCTTTCCCCAGGTAGTCGGCGATACGATGTTCGTAACCACCAACACCGACGAGATCATCGCCTTCAACGCGACGACCGGTAAAGTCCTCTGGCATTATGCCTCGCCGGTCGATTTTTCCCTGTCGACCGGGGTCGGAGGGTACGGGGTCACGGTCAATCGGGGAGTGGCGGTGGAAAATGGAAAAGCCTACATCGTCACCTTTGACGGAAAGCTGCAAGCGATCACGGTTGATACGGGCGAGCGCCTCTGGCAAACGACGGTAGCCGATCCGCACCTGGGCTATTACGAGACCATGGCGCCCACCGTATGGAATGGCCTGGTGTTCGCCGGATCCTCGGGCAGCCAGGACGGGGTGCGTGGGTTTGTCTCAGCCTTCGACGCCAGCACGGGTAAGCTCGTCTGGCGCTTCTATACGGTTCCGGCCCCGGGGACCGGGTGGGTGCCGAAAGGCCGGCACGGCGGAGGCGCCGTGTATATGCCCCCGACCATCGACACCACCACGGGGCTCGTGTATATGGGCACGGGCACCCCATCGCCAGTCCTCCTCGGTACAGGACGCGCCGGTGCGAATCTGT
>JANWHO010000128.1 GCA_025450375.1 Chloroflexota bacterium | reverse complement strand
GTGCGCCCGAGTCACTGCCGAATCCGGCCTCCAGGACGATTTGTGTTTCGCCTCCCGGCGGGGCCACGGTCAACCAGCGGTAGCCCTCGCCGAAGCGAACATCCATCCGTTTCTCAAAGCCCAGGATGTTGGTATAGAAATCAAGCGCCGCGTCCTGGTCCCGTACAGGTACCGGCACGCTGCCAACGCGCGTGATTACTCCGGTCGCAATTGCCGACATGATGTTTCTCCTCTTTCCAGCGCGGGGCAGGTAGGAATCATCCGGCGAACCGTTGCCCCGCTGCACGATTTCCCGAGAAGGGAATAGTAGGACAAATTATCCACCAGAACAATGGGGTTATGCGCCGCTTCGGAACCGCGCCGGATCGTAGGGGACGGGCGGGGTGTAGAGCACCCGTACCGCGACATCGATGGGAAAGAGCAGCAGGGCCAGCAGGGCCAGCAGGGGCCATACGGGTTGCCTTACGGGCTGGGTGGGCAGCCCGGCGTTGCTAAAGGCATCGCCAGGCGCGTTCAGGGTGGGGGCGTTGCCGGCGGCGGCGATATCTCCCAGCAACGCCAGATTGGGTGGACCGGGGCGATAGGCGGCCGGATAGGGCACGGCCACGGCGGCGTCGGCCTGCCCCAAAATGGTGCTGTTGTCGTACTGCTCGATGTGGACCGTATAGACCCCAGCCTCGGGGTTATTGATCCGCGCGTTGTAATGCCCCGGCGCGTCCTGAATCAGCGGCAAGGTGATAGGTTGCCCATCGGGGGCGGTGATCAGGGCCCGGGTGGCCAGCAGATTGGCGAAGTTGCCCTGGGCATCATAGGCCTCGGCTCCAATCTGGAGGGCGCCGTTCTGATTCTCCATGTTGGGCTGCAGGAGGCGGGAAGCGGTAGGCAGCATCAGGCCGCGGGTGAGGTCGGCCCAGAACGCGGTTTGGCCCAGCCAAGCACGGGCCCAGCTTGCCGAGATACCGCCTGTCCAGGCCGCCACCTGGCCCAGGCCGTCCCGCCACTTGGTCAGGATCGGATCGCCCAGGGACGATTGCAAGACTACCTGGGCGCTGGCCCTCGGGGCCGCGATATTATAGGCGTTCAAGGGTGGCAAGGCGCGCCCGGTCAGGGAGCGGAGCGCCGGATCGTCCACCCCCTGGCGCACCGTTACATTGCCCTGCACGCGGGTGGGTCCACTGCTGATCCGCGTCTCCAACACCACTACCCGCGGAATCTCGTGGGGATCGGCGGTATGGTAGAAGCGTCCCCCGCCGGCATTGGCCCACGATTGCAACTCCGCGACCTCGGCATCGGTCCCGATCGCGATGGTGGAGAGGGTGATGTGATTTTTCGCCATCAGGCCAATCAATTTGAGGAACGGCGCGGTTTCGCCCTGCCCATCGGTCATCAAGACGATGTGCTTGAATTGGGCATGGCTGGCGAAGAGATCGCGCGCGGCCTGCTGCAGGGCCGGGTAGATGACCGTGTCGCCGAACGGCTGCATGTTGAGGATCGCCGCTCTGGTTCGCGCTTGATTGGTCCCGTTGCCGACCGGCCCGAAGGGCGCGACTACATGGGTGGTATCGTCGAAAGCCAGGACGCCAAATTGATCCTCTGGCTGCAGATGGGCGATCGCGTCGACCGCCGCTTGCTGGGCCATGCTGATCTTGGTCACGCCCTGTACCACATCCATCATGCTGCCCGACTTGTCGATGATCAGGATGAGACCCACGTTGCCGCGGCCGGCGCGGGCATCGGAGAGGCTGGTGACCGGCAAAAGCGCCTCCATGGGGCTCTTGGCGTAGCCGCCGGTGGCGAAGCTATGCGGCCCCCCCATTACCAGTAGTCCCTCTCCTTGATCGTGAACCGCCGTTCGCAGCGCGGCAACCGCGTCCGGCTTCAGGGCGCTCGCCGGGAGGTCCGCCAGTACGACCGCCGCGTAGGCGCCGAAACCCGCCGCCGTGGTGGGCGCCTGAGCCGCCGGCACAAGAGTTACCTGCTCGCCCGCGCTAGCCAGGGTGGCGACCACCGGTGCCGCCTCGGCCTGGTTGGCGGCCAGCACCAGTACACGGGGCGCCCCCGTGACCACCACGACCGCGTCCAGGCTGTTATTTCGCGGCACGTCGTCACCGGGCGCCTGTACGGCCAGATGATAGCGATGGATCCCGGCGACTCCGGCGCTTACCGCGAAGAGGAAGCTGTTCGGCCCCGCCTTCAAGGCCAGGGAGCGCGTACCCATCAGGGTGCCGTCCCGCCAGAGCGCCACGGTGGCCATGATCGGGCGCCCAGCGTCAATGCCCGCTCGTAATGTGAGATGGTCGCCGGCCCGCGCCGTGGCGGGCAACTCCGCCGCGGTTACCGCCAGGTCGTTGGGATCGCGCCGGCCTACTGGCACTACCGAGATCGGCACCCCGCTGCCTGCCGCCTCCTGGGCCGCCAGCAGCGCGTCGCCTTCGGTCTGCCGTCCATCGCTCAGAAGCACCAACCGAGAGGGCTGATCGCTGGGTAATCCCGCCAGGGCCAGTTGCAGGGCCGCTTGTGGGTTGTTCTGACCTGGATCGACAACAGGCAGGGCGGGCACATCACTTCCTGTCACCTCCGCCCAGGCGGAGGTGCCGCCATAGGCCACCACGGCGGCGCTGTCGTCGGCATGCTTCCCGCGCAGAGCGTCCCGCACCCAGGCATTGGCGGCCGCGTTCCCGGTTGCTCCCACGCCCACCGAGCGGTCGATGACGAAAACGACATGGACGCCGGAGGCCGCGCGGGTCAGGCTGGGATCGGCCAGGGCAAAGACCAGAAGGCCGCAGAGCACCAGACGGAGCAGCACCGTAACCAGGGCTCGGAGCCAGGGCAAGCGGCCCAGACGGGCGCGGGCGGAGAGGGTCACAGCGATCGCCAATGGCAGCAGGGCCAGGAGGAACAGCGGATGGGTCAAGCGCATGGACGCACCTCAAGTCTTGCGCGCATAATACACCCATTCCCCGCTCAAGGCGATCAGCGCCGCCAGAAGGGCCCAGGGCCAGAGCGTGCGAGAGAGCCCGGCGGCGACGGCAAGCGGCGCCCATATTGGGGTCTCCACCACGGCGGCCGCTATCTCTCCAGGCGAGGCCGGCGGCACCGTGAACAGCGGGGCTCCCGTCGCGGCGCTGCCCGTGGCGCCGGCCACCAGATACAGGCCGGCTACCTGGGGTTCGATCAAGGGACCGGTCAGGATCGCCCCGGTTGGGCTTCGCACCGATTGCACGTTGGTCGGGAGCCACAGCGCCGTGCCGGCCGGGATAGTGGCGGCGGGCGCCGGCGCCAGCCAGCGGACCAGCCGCTCGATCAGCAAGGGGAAGGACACATCGTGGCTGAACGCACTCGCAGTGGGTTCCCAGGGCAAAATAACCATGCGTTCCCCGGCTTGAGAGCCGTGCAGGATCAACGGCCCCTTGGGACCGCCCACGTCGACCGTGGCCCAGGGTGGCGCATCGATAGCCTCGCCGGCCGTGGGGAGGCCAGCGAGATCCAGCCCGCTGATCAGAGGGTCGGTAGGATCGGGCAGGGTCATGGGCAGAAACACATTGGCGCTCCGCACGTTCACCATCACGTTGTTGGCGGGCGGATTGATCGCCAGGAGGGGAGTGTTGGGAAGCTGAACCGGAGCTATCCCATCCATCACTACCAGATCGGGCCCGACGGTATCGGTATCTTGATATGCCTCGATGGACACGACACGGACGCTGAGCCCCGGCACCCCTTGCAACGCTCGCAGCAGAGGGCCAGGAGTGTCGGAGACCAGCAGGGCATGCACGGTGGGTGGATTGGGCGCGAGGGCGACCGTACTATTATTTTCCGCCAGGGCGTCGGGTCGAGTCAGGGCGACCCGGACCACGTTGGTGGCGCGGGGCACGACAAAGCTCAGATCCAACGAGCCGCGCGCCGGGAGGCTCAACGCTTGCCGGCCCAGTGATTGGCCATCCGCCCAGGCGACGAGCCCGTCGGCCCGTGGGAGGGGGTCGGCATTGCGCACGCGCGCGAAAGCCTCGCAGGTATCTCCCCTGGGAGCGCAGGCAACCGAGAGGTCCGAGATGCTCTGATCATCCAGCGTATGGCCAAGGCGCGTAGTGGTCACGGGGAGGTTTCCCGCCGGCAGGGCGGGCGTCTCGTTGGCGGTGATGAAGGCTAGTCGAGGAGTACCCATGCCGGGCGTCCCCGCCAGGCCTCGCGCCAGGGCGGCCGCGCCCGCCAGATCGGCCGGGCCGCTGGGGGGCGGAAGGGCGCGGAGGGCCGCCTGCAGGTCGCCGGCGCCCGGCGTCTGCCCGAGGAGCCGGGCTCGCGGGCCCGCCACGATCAGGCTCAGGTGGTCGCCATCCCCTAGATGGTTTATCAGCGACTGGACCCGTTGTTCCGCCTGGGCGAAGCGGCTGGGCGCCAGGTCGGTAGCGGCCATGGCGGCGCTGTCGTCCAGCACCACGATCCGGTGCGTGAGGGTGATGTGGCCGGCTCGTGGACCGGCCAGGAACAGCACCAGCAAGAGCGCGGCCAGCAATTGCAGCAGTAAGAGGGGGTCACGCAAGGGAAGGCGCCGGGTGGGCCGATGGCTAAAACGGGCCATTACCTCTTGCCAGAGCCAGGTGCTGGAAACCACCTGCCGGCTGTGTTGCGCCCGCCACAAATAAAAAAGGACCAGGATTGGCAGGACGATCAACCCGAATAGGGCCCGCGGTTCCGAGAAACTGATCATCGGACCACCTGCCCCCGGAGGGCCCCAAACAGCACCTCGTCGATCGGCTGGTCGGTAAACACGCGAATGAAGGAGGCGCGCTGGGCCGCGCATGCCGCCTCCATCTCGAGGGTCCAGGCGGCGAATCGTTCGCCATAGGCACGCAACGCCTCGCCGTTGATCGCCGTGGTGAGCACGGCGCCCGTCTCGCAATCCACCAGATCGAATGGCCCTTCCATGGTCGGGGCGCTCTCCTCGCGGGCCAGCACCTGGAGCACGGTGGGTGTCAGGCCGGCTCGGCGCAGGGCAGCGACCGTTTCCCTGGTGCCGGTGGGAGCTAGCAGATCGGAAATCAGCACCGCCACGCCTTTCCGCGGGACGGCGCAGTAGGAGGCCGCCGCGGCCGCCAGATCCACCGAGCCGGCGGGCCGCAGGCCGTCGATCACTGAAAGGAGACGGCCGGTGTCGTTCTTGCCCCGCAGGCGAGGGAGAATCCGAGCTTTCTCGCCGTGCAAGACCCCGATCGCCACATTGTCGTACCGGGCCAGGGCCACGCAGCCAAGCGCCGCCGCCAGTCTTTGCATCAGGCGGAACTTGGACGGCAGGCCCCAGGCCATGGAACCACTGCAATCGAGCAGGAGGTGCAGGGTAGTGGATTCGGTCGCCTCGGTCAGGCGCAGGGTAAGTTCGCCAAGGCGGGCGTAGACATTCCAGTCGATCAAGCGGAAATCATCGCCGGGCCGATAATCCCGGTAATCGGCGAACTCCACGGAGCTTGCCTTCCGCGGACTGGCGTGTTCTCCCGCGAAACCGTTGGTGCCATGCCGGCCCACTCGGAGGGTGAGGTGTTCCAGGCGCTTGAGGAACGGGCCGTCCAGGAGCGGACCCTCGTGCTCGGTGCCGGGGAGATCCACCCAACCGCGGGTGGCCCCCTGGCGCAGCTTAGCCAGCCAGGCGAGCGCGTTCATCGTACCGCCGCCTCGGTGATTGAGAACAGATGGTTTTCGGCGTCGATCAGGGCCTGGCAGCCAATCGGCAGGGTCATCTGGGGGGCGGTATGGCCGAAGTCCATATCGCTGACGATGGGGAAGCGGTAGCGGGCGGTCCGTTCGAGCACGATGGCACGCAGTTGCTCCTTCTCCTCCTCGCTATATCTCATCGGTCGCCCTACCAGTAGCCCGTGCAGGGCGGCAAACACGCCCATGTTCTCGTAATCTTGCAACACGCCGTCAACCCAGGCTGGGCTGGGCCGTTCCTCCGAGGTCTCGATAAAGAGAATCGCTCCTTCCAGATCGGGCCAGTAGGGCGTACCGCGGAGGTGTTGCAGCGATTCCAGGCAGCCACCGATCAGGTGCCCTATACCGCGTCCCGACTTGAGCCAGCGCCAGCCGGACGATGGCCGCATGGCACGGGGACGGGCGAGGTTTTCCTGAATGCCCCAATCAAGGAACTCCTCGGTCCAGGTGGGCGCGGGCTCGATCACGCCCGCCGGCTGGGGGCGGCAAAGCACGCGCCGCATCAGATCCATCGTATAGTCGTATGGTTGCGGATACTCCGCTAGATCGGCCATCAGCGTCGGCCCGTTGAAGGTGACCAATCCGGTCTGGATGTGGATTGCCAGGCTGAGCACGGTAATGTCCGAGTAGCCGATGAAGATCTTGGGTGAATGGCGGATCAGATCCCAATCGATCAATGGGAGCAGATGGCAGGAATGGTCGCCGCCAATCGCCGCCATGATCGCCGTCACCTCGGGATCGGCGAAGAGGTCATGGAGATCGGATACCCGCTCCTCCGGGGTGCCGGAGACGTGACCTGCCGAGCCGAAAGCGTGCGGCGCCACCCGCGCACGGTAGCCAAGGGCCTCCAGCGCGGCAAGCCCGCGTTCCACCCGATGAGGAAAGGCGGCGGGCCCACCCCATGAGGGGGCGAGAATGCCGATCGTATCGCCGGAGCGGAGGGGGCGCGGATACATGGAATGCCTCAATTAGGTACGTCGGGAACGGCGGCCATGATCTCATCCAATACGGAATCGGCGGTGAGGCCACGAGTCTCCGCCTCGAAGTTGAGGCCGATTCGATGGCGAAGGGCTGGGTGAGCGGCGGCTCGGATGTCGTCGTACGACAAATTGAAGCGCCCATCCAGGAGGCTGAGAATCCGCCCCGCCAGGCTGATCGCCTGGGCTCCCCGCGGGCTGGAGCCGATGCGCACGTACTTCCGCGTGATCTCGGGCGCGTCGGGTGATTCCGGCTGGGTGGCCAGCACCAGGCGAACCGCGTAATCGAGCACGTAGGAACTCATCGGCACCTCGCGGACCAGCATCTGCATGGCCAGGAGGGTATCGGCCCCCGCCACCGGCTGCACGGGCGCGGTCTCGTTTCCCGAGGTCCGGCGAACGATGGCCGCCAACTCGCCCCGGAAGGGATACTGGACCAGTAGCTTGAACATGAAGCGATCGAGTTGCGCTTCGGGGAGCGGATAGGTGCCCTCCATCTCACTGGGGTTCTGCGTGGCGAGCACGAAGAATGGCTCGGGGAGGCGGTGCGTTTGGTTGGCGATGGTCACGGTCCGTTCCTGCATCGCTTCCAGCAGGGCGCTCTGGGTCTTGGGGGTAGCGCGATTGACTT
>JANWHO010000127.1 GCA_025450375.1 Chloroflexota bacterium | reverse complement strand
CATGAAGTTCGACCTGCTCAACCTTGTCACTGGGTCCGACTCCGCCGTCCGCGATGCTATCGATCAGCAGGGCGCCGGGCTCGTCACCATCCGAAACGCGCAAGGGCCGCTGGAGTGAGACCATGGTGGTGACGGCGTCGGCCATGGCTCGATGGAGTTGGGTAAGCGAAAGCCCAAGGGCCTCGGCCACCTCCTCGTCCAGCGGTGGGCGTCCCAGGCTCTCCTCCAGTTCGGCGAACGTTCGCTGGATGTCACGGGCCCGCTTCCGCGCCGTACGAGGCACCCAGTCAGTGGCCCGGAGGGCGTCGATCACGCTGCCGCGGATCCGCTCGGCGGCAAAACCCTCGAAACTGGTACCCAAACTGGGATTGAAACGATCCACCGCTTCAATCAGGCCTATCGCCCCATAGCCCAGGAGATCGTCACGGTCAAGCGCCTGAGGCAAAATCACCATGAGACGCCCAACCACCTGCCGCACCAACGGAGCATACCGCACGATCATCCGTTCGCGCTCCGCCGCGCTATAGGCACAGGGCGGCCGGCGTACCTGCTCGGGTGCTTTGCTCAACAACGCCGCCATCACTTTCCTCCGTCATTCGAGGGCCTGACCGCCTCACGCCCCGCTATGCCTGTCCCTGAGCCATGGGCTCGCCGCCGGCAGCCCCTGCCTTGATACCCTCCGCCTGTGCCGCCGAGAGCCGCTGCATTTTCGCGGCGGCGTCGTCCAGAATATGGACCAGCCCCAAACCGCCGGCGACCAGAATCAGGCAGGCCGCGCCAGCCTTCACGTAGACATCCATTCCGCCCGCGCCTTGCATTTGCGCGGTAATCGCCACCCCAAAGAACACCGCCGTGGCCAGATAAACAATGCCTTGCCGTACTTTGAGCGTCAGCACCACACACGTCCCTTCTTCTTCTGGGAATTCACCGCGCCGACCGCGCTACGCACGATCTGAGCCAGATCGAGCGCCGGAATCGGATCGAGCAGATTGGGGCCCGACGCCACCATGCCCACCGGCTGGCGTTGGCCGGCCAGGGCCGAGACCACGGGAAGGAGATTGCGCGTCTCGGTTGCCTTGCAGAGCGCGGCGAGTGGGCTACGCGCGATCCGATTCGCGGTAACCAGCAGTTCGGTCAGATCGTCGGCCTGGGCGGTGGCCGGGAGGCAGAGAACATTCCGGGCGGTGGGCAATTGCCAGCTCCAGGCGTTACGCTGCCGATCCACGCCGCCGCTCGGCGACCACCCGGCCGCCTCAATCAGGAGAAACATGTCGTAACCACAGCGCGCTTGCAGGGCCCGCAACTCCTGTGGGGTATAGCAATTGATCACCTGAAAGCCGAAGACCCCGCCAATCGCCTGCATCTGCGCCGCCGCTCCCAGGCGTTCGCCCTCGGTATTGACCAGAATGACCTCACGCTGGCCGCGTTGGGCGGCAATCATGGCGAGGTGGGCGATCAGCACGCTCTTCCCGGCGCCGGCCGGGCCGCTAATAAGATAGGATCCGCTCAGCGGACCCTCGGCGGGGATGAGGGGGTCGCCATCGATGCGAAGGAGGATTTGCTCCACCAGGGCCAGGCGGGCATCTTGCTCGCTGGTCAGAACCTGGCTGCCGAACTCGGAGACGATCTCGGCCAGCAACTCGGAGACCAGGGCGGGCGGCATCCCCTTGGCGCTCAGTTCGCGGGAAAGCGGGCGGAGGGGGGCTAGGTGCTGCTCCATGTCCCCGCTCGACATGGCGGCGGGAGGAACATACACTGGGGTGGCCACCGGCGTCTTCAGGAATGGCCGCTGGGTGGGGTTCGGCGTCGTGGTGGGCACCGCCGCGGCGCCCGACATCGGCGGGGCATACGCGCGCCGGGCCACCGAACCCCGGCTGAGCAGACCCTCGCGGGGCGGGGCGGACGGAACCGTGGGCGGCGGACCGGCCTTGGCCGGGGCGGTGAGGGAGCGGAACACGGCGGGCCGCACTCGGGCTACCCCCGGCGCCACCGCGTCGGCGAATTCGCGGGCTGCGTAATTATCTTGCGGCAAGTTCAATGTTCACCGTTCCTTCCACGATTGTGTCAACTCCCGAGGCAATCTCCCGATACGACAGCAAGACCAGGTTCGAGAAGTTCCGCTCGATCAGCCGGCGCAGGGGCCAGCGGAGTTGCGGCGAGCAGATCAGCATCGGTTGGTGGCCCCGGCTCGCCATGCTCTCCATTTCGGAGGCGAGGGTGCGGAGATAGGCTTCCACCACGGCCGGAGCCAGAATAAGGGTGGGACCGTCATCGGTCCTCTGAATAGTGCCGAGCAAGGCCGCCTCCAATTGCGCGGCCATGGTGAGGGTGTGAATCCTCCCGTCCATCCCCATGTATTGCTGGGTAATCGCCTGGGCCAGCCCGCGCCGCGCATGCTCCACCAGGGCATCCAGGTCATGCGAGGAGCGGGCCGCGTTCCCTATTGATTCCAGAATGCTGGAGAGATTCCGGATGCTGATCCGCTCGTGCAGAAGCGCTTGCAACACCCGTTGCACTTCGCCCACCGAGAGGAGACCGGGAATCACTTCCTCAACCACGGCGGCGTGCTCAAGCTTGAGATTATTGACCAGCTTCTGGGTCTGTTGCCGGTCCAGGATTTCCGGCGCGTGCTGCTTGATCAACTCGGTGAGATGAGTGGCGACCACCGATCCGGGGTCCACCACCGTATAGCCGAGAATTTCCGCGTGCTCGCGTTGATCCCCCGGGATCCAGGTGGCGGGCAGGCCAAAGGTTGGCTCGGTGGTGGGGGTGCCGGGGATATCCACGTCGCCGATCCCGGCGTTCATGGCCAGCAACTGGGTGGGGAAGACCTCACCCTTCCCAATCACCGCCCCACGGAGGAGCACTCGATACTCATTCGCCCCCAGGCGCAGATTATCACGCACTCGCACGGTGGGAAGAATGAGCCCCAATTCGGTAGCGGTCTGCCGGCGAATCAAGCTGATCCGCGAGAGCAGGTTGCTGCCGTCGCCGTCCACCAGCGGCACCAGACCGAAGCCAATCTCCAACTCCATCGCGTCCAGGGAGAGCAGATTGATGATGTCGTCACCTTCGGCGGCCGCCGCGGCGGCCGGCAACTCGGCGGGCTTGGTGGCGGCGGCAATCGCGGCGCGCTGTTGCCGTTTGGCGATCTGGTGGGCTCCGAAGAGCACGCCGCCGGCCATGATGAAAAAGGGGATCTTGGGGAGGCCGGGGATCAAGCCAAGGAGCACGAGGAGGCCGCCGGCGATGTTGAGCGCCCGTGCATTCCCCAGCAACTGACCCACCACCTCGCTGCCCAGGGTGCCGCCGGTGGACGAGGAGCGGGTGACCGTGATCCCGGTCGCGGTCGAGACCAGGATAGCGGGGATCTGACTCACCAGCCCATCGCCCACCGTCAGGAGCGAATAGGCGGTGACGGCGGAGGCGATGTCCATTCCTTGCTGCACCACCCCAACCAGAATGCCGCCAACCAGATTGATCGCAATCATGATCAAGGCCGCCACGGCGTCACCACGAACGAACTTGCTGGCCCCATCCATGGCCCCATAGAAATCCGCCTCCTGCTCCACCGCCTTCTTGCGGGCCCGCGCGGTCGCCTCGTTGATGAACCCGGCGGCCAGCTCCGAGTCGATACTCATCTGCTTGCCGGGCATCGCGTCGAGGGTGAAGCGAGCCGCCACCTCGGCCACCCGGCCGGCGCCGCTGGTGATCACCACGAACTGAATCACCATCAGGACCAGGAACATCACCATGCCGATGACCACGTTGCCGCCGACCACGAACTGGCCGAATGCCTGAATCACGTCGCCCGCGTAGCCATGCATCAAGATCAGGCGGGTGGCGGCCACGCTGATCCCCAGGCGGAAGAGGGTCAGCAGCAGAAGCAGGGAGGGGAAGACCGAGAATTGCAGCGCCTCGGTGATATACATGGCGACCAGGAGCACGGTGACGGTGGCCCCGATATTGAGGGTGATCATCAGATCGAGCAGCAGCGGCGGCAGGGGGATGATCATCATCAGGACGATGGTCATCACGGCGCCGGCGGTCACCACGTCGTTGCTGAACACGAAGCGGGAGAGGGCCGAGGGTTGCTTTACGGCGGAAGCATTCACACTCATTGGCGGCTCCTACCCGCGCCCTGACCCGGCCAGCACCGGATTGCTCGGGCGAGCCACGCGCCGAGGGGCGCGGAGACGATACACGAAGGCCAGCACTTGGGCCACCGCCTGATAGAGGTCGGCGGGGATTTCCTGATTGACCTCGACTGACTTATAGAGCGCCTGGGCCAACGGGCGATTCTCCACCATCGGGATATTGTGCTTGCGGGCGGAGTCCTTGATCCGCAGGGCAATCAGATTCTGGCCCTTGGCGATCACCTTCGGTGCCCCCATCTTCCCAGCCCGGTACTGAATCGCCACCGCGAAGTGGGTGGGATTGGTGACCACCACGTCGGCGGTCGGTACCTTGCGGATCCCCCCAGCCTCGAGGATGGCCCGGAGGCGGCGGCGGGCGATCTGGCGCATCCGAGAGCGGACCTGTGGGTTGCCCTCCATCCGCTTATACTCTTCCTTTTGCTCCTGCTTGGTCATCCGGTGCCGCCGGTAGTAGGCAAACTGCCGGTACCCGTAATCGATCCCGGCGATCGCCAGGAAGGCGGCGGCAAGCTGAATCCCCATGTGGAGCGCCTCATTCCAGAGGGCCAACGCGCCATCGGCCCCGCTCATCAGGGCCAGGCTGGGCAGAAGGGTCAACCAACCGGGGTACCAGGACCAGATCAAGGCGACGCTGACCACCAGTTTGGCCAGGGTCTTGAGCAGCAGGATCCCCGATTCCTTCCCGAACAGATGCTTGAACCCGTTGATCGGATTCAGCTTCCGGAACGAGGGAGTAATCGACTTGAGCGACATCAGACCCCGTGTATTGATCAGCCCGACGACCACCGCCCCCAGGGTGGTCGCGATCACCAGGGGTAGGAGCAACATGAGGCCGCTGATCAGATCGCTCTGAAGGTGCAGGCTCAGGGTCCGCGGATCGAGCTTGCCGGGGTGACTGATCAGCCCAAGGTCTTCCCGCACTAGATTCTGCATCCCCTCGACGAGGTGGCCGGCCTGTGACTGCAAGACAAGCAGCGCCACCAGGGCCAGGGCGGCGGCGGTGAACTCCGGGCTGGTGGGAATGTCACCGCGCTTCCGCGCCTCCCGCAGCTTGAGCGCGGACGCTTTTTCCGTCTTCCCTTCGTTGGCCATGGTGGCTGCTCCTCGCTACTCAGAGAGTGGGGAACAGGCCGAGCATGGCCTGCGGTACATCGTTG
>JANWHO010000126.1 GCA_025450375.1 Chloroflexota bacterium | reverse complement strand
TGCCAGGCGGGGTTGGTGATCGCCTCGTCCGGAGGGCGTTCCCCACAGATAGGGCAAGCGGGGAGGCAGGGATCGAACGAGCGTTCGCAGACCACGCAGGGAAGGTAGCGGCGGGGAGAGATGAGGCAGAGGGGACACCGGGGATCCTCACCGAAGGGGAGCGTGTCGGGCAACGAGAAGGTGGTCAGGCAGACCGGGCAAGTGATCTCGGCGGATTGGATGGTGGGAATGGACATAGAGCTGGGGCACTCCCTTTGCGAGCCAGGGGCGCGCGCCCCAATATAGGTTCTATTGTAAAGCAATAGGGGCCGCCTTGGCGGCCCCCGTCCACGAGCTTGGCGGCAAATAATCGGTTTCTCCACGATACGCATGATCTAAATCTCCCTGATAGGCAAGAGTCGACAAGGTCGGGCGCGCTCACGGCGCGTGATGAGCGTTTATCTCCCGTGGGTTGCCCCGGATGGGGGCATGCGCCGGCATGGGCCTGGCCCGCTCGAAGCGGGACGGAACGGCCACGCGCACACGATCCTAGGTCATGAAGCGAGATCGGTACGGGCGGGGCGATGAGAGCGGGGCACCGGAGAGAAGCGCTAGAAGAGCGGAGTCTCCAGGCTGGTCGGGGCGCCAAGCTCAGCCGTCACACGGCAAGCACGGGAGGTGATGTCTATGACCATCGGGGGCGCCTCCTTTCGTCATCGGGGACGTGACTACGAGATGAGCATAGCACGGGCGGGGAGCGCGGTCAACTGGGTCGAGACGCCGGGGATGCCCCGCGTTTGGAGAGGGGATACCGACCTGCTTTGCGGTCCTATTCCAGGGGCGCGGGTCTCCAGGCCCGCCGTAGCCCGTGCCGCAACGGGGCAAGCTACCTGACGATCCGTGGCTGCACCAAGGACGCAGATCTTCCATGGAGGCGACGATGTCTCAGGAGTTTGAAACCTGCGTTATCACCATCACTTGGCCCGATGGGACAGTTTCGGACTATCGCCTTGCATTCCATGCGCGCCCGATCGCGGCGCTCGGTCCGGGCCTTCTCTCGGTCCTCCAGCATCGATCACCTGTTGCCTTCCCCCATGAACAAGAGAAGACGCTGTAAGGCATACCTGGAGGATGGCGTGTACTTTGATGTGCCTAAGAGGGCCATCTGGTTGTGGGATGCCCGCGAACTGGACCCGCGCTGGCTGGAAGGCATTGAACGTGCGTGGCCGGGTTGGCATGTGGAGGGGCATATCGAAGGGGTCGTCCGCCAGGCGCTGCTCTCCGGCCGGGATCCCACCCCCTTCATGGTGCCGGGTGCCGAGGTGACTCAGCGGCTCGTTGCCGTGTTGTCATGGGGCTGGTCTGTCGATCGGGGCGCTCTATTCAAAGTTGCTATCAGTAATCCCCCAATGGGGACGGACCGCATCGAGGTCGCGCCCGGCTTCTTGCGGAGTGACGCGCGCATGGCTTGCACCGCCCGGTCATGATCGGCGCGGTCCTCCCGCGCCATGCCTCCTCATAGAGCGTTGCCGCCCGCGCGTACTCGCCTTGATTGAGCGCCAGATTCCCGGCCCCCTTGAGCGCGACCGCGCGCAGGCTGGCAGTTGATCACCAGCGTAACCACCGCGAATTTGGGAGTCGATTTGGGAGCGTGTTGTGTGTTTTTGGTGGTGCCGGAGCCTGGTGTGGCGCAGACTACGGAGCAGGAGGACAAGAAGCACGGATGTACCGTAAGACCTCCTGGCAAGGATATTGGAGGAATAGAGAACAATGAGCACGATCATCAGTCCACGCAAACTGCTCGCCTCGGCCACGTTGCCCCTGCTCGTGCTGGCCATGGTCCGCCCCGCGTATGCCGGCGGCCCAGTGCTCACATCTAGCCCGCTGGCCGCGGCGCTCCATGCGTATCGGATGCCGCCCGCGGGCCCCGGCACTTCGCCCCGTCCCGCCTCGGCGCATTCCCCGGCCTTCGTGAGGCCAATCATCACTCCCATACCGATAGGCGGCATACGGCTCCCGTCCGTCGACGCTCCGGGTACGTACGCCCTGCAGGCGTCCGCCTCGGCGGTGACCGTGAAATGGTATGACCGCTCCAACAATGAGCTGGGATTCAAGGTGTTCAAGCGTGATCTGTCGGGTAACTGGCAGATGGTCTACCAGGTCGCGACCCGGGATATGGCCGGCAGCGGCTATGGCAACGGTTTCGACTATACCTGGGTGGATACCGGTACCGATGTGAGCGGCCAGTGCTACATGATCGCCGCGTACAACGACGCGGCTACCGGCTATACCAGCGAGGAGTGTACGGTACGCCCGGACCCCAGCCGGTTTCCGCAGGCCGTGGGCAGCTATGCGCCGCAGTGGAGCGGCTTGAGCAACACCAACGACGGTACCGGTAATCTGGTGAACACCATGATCGAGCAAAACCTGCTGTACGGCGACCGGACCTGGGGAGTGAACCTGACCTGGGGGGACAACTCGCTGTGGCGGGTAGAGGCGCAGGGCGGGCCGCATCTGATGAAGGGTCAGGCCGTGGCGCTAAAGGTTTGGGGCGGCGGCTGGCTGAAATATGGCAATCAGACCTTCGGTGTGGATCTGCAACTGTCCTCTACCCCGGTGTACGAGTGGTACCCTATCGGTCTGCGGGGTGACTCCAGCGAAAGTGCGTGGGCCGGCTCCAACCTGGAGGACGGCGGGACGTTCGCGCTGTGGAACAGCTCCGCCCAGGCGTACCTCGTTCAAGGCCACCAGACCTGGGGCATCGGCCTCGAGTGGTACAGAGTGGGCGGCGGATCCTCGCCATCGCCGACCCCAACCCCGCCGCACGGTGTGAAGACCGAGCGAGTGTTGAACTGTTCGGTCGAACAGCACGCGGTTGAGGTGTGGATCGCCGATCAGACGGTCGGTGGCGGGTTCGTCGATAAGGGCAGGGTCGACCAGCAGTACGGGTCAGCCGGTTGCCCTGACTCCGGCAGCGTGCCGCTCACGTTCAGCCCGCTATCTGGTCATCACTACCTGCTGGTCGCGACTGATAGCTCGCTTTCAGGATGTAATGGTACGAACGACCCCCAGTATGGCGCTTGCCAGAAGATGACCGCCCAGTTCGACGGTGATGCGAACGGCTACACACGCACCGATATCGTCGACATCGGCACCCAAATCACATCCTGAGCGAAAGTGAAGCCATGGTGGAACCCGCGGATGCGGCGCGAGAGGCTAGATAGGTAGGCGCGAGCGCGCACGCCGCCCCCGGGTTCACCATCACCTCGCCAGGAGATGCCGACCAGCATGGCATGTCCTGGCGAGGCGGCGTTGCCCCGCCGGTCTCGTCCATCCGCACGTCCTTCCACTTGACGATTTCTCCGGTGCCCACGACGTCGACCTCATTGGGAACCGGCGTATGCGGCGGATGGGGTAACTTCTCCTCTCCTCTCCCTTCCCTCAGGCTTCATCCACGATCACAGAGTTCAGGCGCGCCCAGCAACCATGTGCCGTCCCGCGGGAGTACCTTTGCGCCTGGTACGCTCTATGGAGATCGGAAGCCGCTGGTCGCCAGGCTACCCGATGGCGAGATCCAGCGCCGGGACATCCTTGGCGGCATCATCCACGACTATGAGCGCCAGGCAGCCTGATACTCTGGCTTTCGTATACGACGGGGCCGGGGTGTACGTATGAGCCAGGGCAACCCGCTGAGAGCCGCGGCGGCATGATAGTAGATGGAGTCGCTGGATGGAGAGGGTAAGGGATGATCTGGCGGAGGCATGAACTGCCCAGTCGGGCCGGACGGGCGCTGATCGCGGCTCTGGCGCTCGCGAGCCTGAGCGGCGCCTCGCTGGGCGTACACGCGGGCCTCACCCGGCAGGCAACTGAACCGAGCGGCATCCACAAGATCAAGCATGTCGTGATCATCATGCAGGAGAACCGCTCCTTCGACAGCTACTTCGGCACCTACCCTGGCGCCGACGGCATCCCGATGAAGGACGGCGTGCCGGCGGTCTGCGTACCCGACCATCGCTACGGCGGCTGCGTCCGTCCCTTCTACGACCCGCACGATATTAACTTCGGCGGGCCCCACCTCCAGGTGGACGCTCGTCTCGACATCAACGGCGGCAAGATGGATGGCTTCGTCGACCGCGTCCGCTTCGGCGACCCCACCGAGCACGCCTGCCGGGTGATGTTCAACCCCGCCTGCAACCACTACAGGCGGGTGGACAATCCGCCCGACGTGATGGGCTACCACGACGCGCGCCAGATCCCCAACTACTGGACCTACGCGAGGAACTTCGTGCTGGAGGACCACATGTTCCAGCCGGACGCGTCCTCCAGCCTACCGGCGCACCTGTACATGGTCTCCGGCTGGGCCGCGGCCTGCGCGAGGAAAGACGACCCGTCGAGCTGCCGCAACGAGGATCAGCGCAACCCGTTCACCTTCGCCCTGGGCGCGGCCATGCTGAAATCCGACGTCAACTACCCCTGGACCGATCTCACCTACCTCCTGCACCGCGCGGGCGTGAGTTGGGCCTACTACGTCGCGACGGGATCGCAGCCGATCTGCTCGGCGCACTGCCTCGTGGGGGGCGCGAGCGCTCAGACGCCCGAGATCTGGAACCCGCTCCCCCTCTTCACCACGGTGCGGCAGGCCGGGCAGGTCGGCAACATCCTGGGGCTCGACCGCCTGTACGGCGCCGCCGCCCGCGGCACGCTGCCGTCCGTCTCGTGGGTCGCGCCGAGTTACGCGGACAGCGAGCACCCGCCCGCGAGCATCAGCGCCGGCCAGCGCTACGTCACCGGGGTGATCAACGCGCTCATGCGGAGCCCCGACTGGTCCAGCACCGCCATCTTCCTCGCCTGGGACGACTGGGGCGGCTTCTACGATCACGTCGCTCCTCCCACGGTCGATGCCAACGGCTACGGCCTGCGCGTGCCCGCCCTGGTGATCAGCCCCTACGCGAAGCGCGGCTACATCGACCACCAAACGCTCTCCTTTGACGCGTACCTCGCGTTCATCGAAGACGACTTCCTGGGCGGCCAACGCCTGGATCCCAAGACCGACGGGCGGCCGGATCCGCGCCTCGACGTGCGGGAGAACGCGCCGCGGCTGGGCGATCTGGCCAAGGACTTCGACTTCAACCAGGCGCCCCGACCGCCGCTGCTGCTCCCGACCGATCCGAAGAACAATGGCGGGGCCGCGGCCTTCGTCCCCAGGTCAAGCCCGTCGCGCCGCTCGAAGACCTAAGGATAGGGACGCACAAGGTCACGGACGGGTGCCAAGCGCGGCCGTCAGTGGCCGCACTCGTCGCTAGCCGCAATGGGCAGCATTAGCCGATAGCCGACGCCGTGTACCGTTTGAATAATCCGCGGTTGTGCCGGGTCATCCTCTATCTTCTGACGTAGCCGGCTGATCGTTGGTTTCAATACATCGGTGGCGTCACCGTAGGCGAAACCCCATACCGCGGTCAGCAGTTGGCGGTGGGTGAGCACCAAGTCCGCGTTCTCGAGCAATTGGGTCAGCAAGCGAAACTCGGTCGGCGTGAGCAGCACCGGTACATCGTGCCGCACCACCGTGTGGGCCGCCACGTTCACAACGAGTGCGCCCACGGTATACACCGCGTGGACCTTTCGCCGGGTCACTGCCGGCAACGCCGCGCGGCGAAGAGCCGCGCGGACGCGCGCGTGCAATTCGACAAAGCCAAAAGGTTTCGTGAGGTAGTCGTCCGCGCCAAGGTCGAGCCCACGCGCTTTGTCCGCTTCGTCGTCACGTCCGGTCACGATAATGATCGGCACCGTGGAGATCTCGCGAATCAGCCGGCAGGTTTCCCACCCATTGAGCCGCGGCATGCTGATATCCAGCAGTACCAAAGCCGGTTGCGCACGTTCCAGTGCCTGTACGCCATCAATGCCATGCTCGGCATGGATGAACTGGTAGCCCGCTTTGGTCAGACTGAGTTCGGTTAATCGAAGCAGCGCCCTGTCATCGTCAATCATCAGCACCGTGGCACTCATACAGCCGCCTTCGCCTCTTCCGCGGACAAGCCGGATGCAACGACCACACAAAGAGTGAAGATAAAGCACGTGCCGTCAGGCCGATTCTCCGCCGTGATTTGACCGTTGTGCGCGCGCAGCAATTCACGTACGATATAGAGCCCTAGACCATAGCCGCGCGTCCAGGAAGCGGCGGTAGCGGATCCGCGAGTAAACCGTTCAAAAAGGTGCTCAAGCTGATCAGGCGAAATCCCCGGGCCTCGGTCGCTGAGCCGGATCTGCACGTGGTCCGCTCCCCGCGCCTGTCGTATCTCAATCTCTATGGGGCTGCCGGGCGGCGCATATTTTCGCGCGTTGTCCAGTAGGTTGCGAAAAACGATTTCCAGCATATCGGGATCGCCCCAGACCGCTACATCCGCGCCCCTCACGCTGATCTCCGGCGGTGCGTCGTTGAGCCATTCAAGACGTATACGGTCGATCAGAGTGCGGATGAAGGTTACCAGGGTCAACGACTGCAACTTGACCGGAAGCCGACCTGCTTCTAGACGCGTAACTTGCAGCACCTCATCAACGACCATTCTCAAGCGCAGAGTCTGCTGGGTGAGAATGTCCAGTACCTCTCGTTGTGGCCCGGCATGCATCTCGGGCTCCAGGACATGAAGCAGCTCAACGGCGCCGACGACCGTCGTGACCGGAGCACGCAACTCATGCGACACCATCGCCACGAAGTCGGACTTCAATTGGTCCACGGCCTTGAGCTGCGAGACATCGTGCAGACTCACTATCATGCGGCTACCCACCGCCGCAAGATCACGGGGAATCGAGGCGCAACTCACTGACAACCAGCGCTCCTCTCCCGTGGGTAACCGCACCACCAGCTCGCGAGAGGCGCGCTCCCGCGACCCCAACGTGCGTACCGAGAGACGACAGAACGAGCAGGCGGCCTGATCAGCCGGGCTTCCCGGATAATGCAAACAGGTCGTCGTCCGGGACTCCGCCATCCTTTCGGCATCGTCAAGGAGCGTCGCTACCCAGACCGGCTCCTCGAAAAGCCCACAAAGTTCCCACCATGGACGTCCCTCAACCCTGGGGCCGAGGCGCCCCGTCAAGTGTTCGGCCGCGGGATTGACCTGAAGGATACGGTGCTCATGATCGACCAGAACCATACCGTCAGCACAGGCATCAATGATCGCCTGGGTTTGCTGTCGCTCAAGTGCCAGTGCCGCTATAGTCCCACGCAGATTTACGCGCATGGTATCAAACGCGTCCGCGAGTTGCCCTATTTCGTCTCTTGATCGCAGCCGC
>JANWHO010000125.1 GCA_025450375.1 Chloroflexota bacterium | reverse complement strand
CAGCGCCCGGAAGTACAACCGCAACTCACGCCATTCGCGCACTATCACCTCGATAGATAAAGATTGCTTTATTCAACTTCTCCTTATGAGTTTGGAACAACGGAGGAGGTTTGTCAAGCGCCGATCACAAGAAAAAAAAGGGGAGTGCCGTACCCGGTCGGTGCGGATCTCCTCTGGCGGGCTGGTTGCGCGCGGCGGTGAGTACAGCTTGGCGCAAATCCGCCATCAGTTGTAGGGGCATCCCTTGTGGGTGCCCTCGTGCGGGCCGCCAAGGGCACCGACAAGGGATGCCCCTACCAGGAACATTGCGCCCAGGCGGCTAGGCGGTCTGAGGATGGCTGGCCCCGTCACGACGAACCTCGTAGACATTCCGCACCCGCTCCAGCCGCGAAAACACGCGGCTGAGCTGGTCGATATTCGAGATGCGGAGCGTGAGATGAATGGTGGCGCTTCCGTCTTGGTGTGCATCCACGCTGGCGGCGGCGATACTGACTCGCTCCTCGGTTACCGAGGCGCTCACATCGCGCAGCAAGCCGTCCCGGTCCCAGGCCCGGACCAGGATGGTCACGTTATAGAGATCCTGGTGGGGCGCCCGTCCCCAGTCTACCTGTACGAGCCGCTCGGATTCCATTTCACTCAGGACACGGGGACAGGTGGCCCGGTGGATGGTCACTCCGTGATTCCGGGTAATATAGCCGGTGATCTGGTCGCCGGGGGCTGGCTGGCAACATCCGGCAAGGCGGGTAAGCAGATCGCCGACCCCCATGACCCGGATCTGTCCGCCGCCCGGATCGGATACCCTTGGGGTGTCGCTGGGGAGGGTGCTCCGCGGCTCCTCACGGGGCACCAACCGCATGGCAACCCCCTGAGGGCTCACCGCGCCGTAGCCAACAGCGGCGAAGAGATCGTCAATGCCGCGGAAGTCCATCGTACTGGCCAGGGTGGCGAGGATATCCGGCGACATGCCGGCCAGGGTCTTTTGGTCCAGTCTGCCAAGTTCGCGCTCGATCAGATCGCGGCCTCGGGCAATGTTTTCATCCCGGTGTTGGCGTTTGAACCATTGGCGGATTTTCTCGCGCGCGCTGGCCGAGGCCACGAAGTTCAGCCAGTCCCGACCCGGACCATGCGGAGTCTTCGTGGTAAGGATTTCCACTCGATCGCCGTTTTGCAGCTGATAGTCGAGAGGCACCATGATCCCGTTGACCTTGGCTCCGATGCAGCGGTGACCGAGTTGGGTATGAACCCGGTAGGCGAAATCGACCGGTGTGGAGCGGGCCGGGAGATCAATGATGTCCCCCTTGGGGCTGGAGACGAAGACCTGATCCTGAAACACGTCAATCTTGACCGTGTCCACGAAGTCGGTGGCATTCTGGGTCAGTTCCTCCTGCCAGCTCCTGAGCATGGAGATCCAGGTGGTCAGGGCGGCCGGCAGCGCCTCGGCCGATCCTTGCTCCTTGTAGTACCAATGGGTAGCCACCCCATACTCGGACATTCTGTGCATCTCGCGACTCCGGATCTGGACCTCGGTCGGCAAGCCCTCCTCGCACAACACGGTCGTGTGGAGTGACTGGTAGCCATTCGGCTTGGGCATGGCGATGTAGTCCTTGATCCGTGCGGGAAGAGGCGGCCACCGATTATGAACGATACCCAGCACTTGATAGCATTCGGGGACGCTCGCGACCAGAACTCGAAGCGCGAAGAGATCGTAGATACGCGAGAGATCGTTCTCGCCCGATTTCACAAGTTTCTTGTAAATGCTGTATAAGTGTTTGACCCGGCCCAGAACGTCCGCCTGGATCTGATTCTTGGTGAGCTCCTCCTGAAGGATCGCGGTAACGCGCTGGATATATCCATCACGCTGCGAATGATGGGCCGCAAGGGCCTCGATTACCCATGCATATCCGTCGGGCTCAAGGTAGCGGAACGCGGTGTCCTCGAGTTCCCACTTAATCCTGGCCATGCCCAGGCGTCCGGCGAGGGGGGCATAGATTTCCCGGGTCTCCAGAGCTACCCGCTGCTGCTTCTGCTCGGGTAGGGCGCTTAAGGTTCTCATATTGTGCAGGCGGTCCGCCAACTTGACCAGAACCACCCGAGGATCCTCCGCCATGGCGAGAAACATCTTCTTGATGTTTTCGGCCTGTTGCTTGACGGCCCGCTCGCGGCCCTTCCGCTGCTCCTCGGATGAAGCGGCTTGCTGATCGGCCCAGTTACGCTGGCGCCGGCCCAGTTCCTCGAACTTGGTCACTCCGTCAACGATGTGCGCCACGGCCGGCCCGAACCGTTCTCGGATTTCCGGGAGCCCGACGCTGGTATCCTCCACCACGTCGTGCAAAAGGGCGGAGACGATGGTAATCGCGTCCAAATGCATGTCGGCCACGATCATGGCCGCCGCCAAGGGATGCTGCACGTAGGGCTCGCCCGACCGGCGAACCATTCCCGTGTGGGCCTGTTCCGCCAGCCTATACGCTTGCTCGATCATCTCTAAGCCGAGCGGCGGCAAATATCCTCCCGCTAACGCGAGCAGATCGGCAAGTGATCGCGGCGAAGGCGCCAGGGTGACGGTTGGGTGGAGTTGGGACACGGCAGTACCTCGAAACAGTGGGTATTTGGCCTAATTATACCGGGTTGGCGTCCCTTAGTCGCGGGCTCCATCAATATCATAGCCGCGGGCCGGCTCGAACGAGAGATCGCGTACGCGGAGCTGCAACGTACGGCATCCGTTCCAGTCATTTGCCTCAAGACTGAATACCAGGTCAACTTCCATGTTTCTCCGCAAATGGCAGGCCAGATCGCCCCGGCGGAAGACCAGGGCCGGCAACCGCTGATCGCCTTTTCCCACGATCATTCGCAGATGATTATTCCCCATTCGTCGATATTCGAGGATCCGCATTCGGCGGCAGAGGAAAACGGGCAACGGATTGCTCACCCCAAACGGCTCCATAAGTTGGAGGTCTTGGTGGAGTGACCAGGTCAGCTCGCGGGCCCCTATCTCGGCATCGATCTGGAGAGTGGGCAGTACATCGTCGGGCCCCAACCGCGCGCCGGCCCGGGTCCGTAAGCGCTCCGCCAATTTTGGTATCTGGTTGGACCTCGTGGTGAAACCGGCCGCCATCTCATGACCGCCGAATCGGTCAAGGAGATCCGCGTTGGCTTTGAATGCCTCCAACACTCCGAAACCGCGAGTACCGCGGGCCGATCCACGTACCTCGCCACCGGTTTCGCAAAGCACGATTACCGGCTTACCGAACTCCTCGACCAGCTTTCCCGCCAGGAGACCCATCACGCATGACGCCCAGGACTCGATGCACACCATGATCAGCCGCGCATCGTCCGCGGCCGCATGGGTTGCGATCTCCTCGTGAATCGCGGTCAACGCACGCTCGGTCAGCAACTGCCGTTCCGCGTTTTTTTCCTCAAGCTTTTGGGCCCATGCATCGGCCTCCTCGAAGGTGCCGGCCATCAGTAGCTCGTAGCCCAACGATCCCTGAGCCAGCCGGCCGGCCGCGTTCAGTCTTGGGCAAATTCTAAAGCCGACATCGGTTGAGTTTATCGTCCCGGTGCGCAGCCCGCACCGAGAAATGACGGCCTGTAGACCGGGGCGGGGGGAGTTGTTCAGCACGCGCATCCCATGCCAGACCAGGGTTCGGTTCTCTCCCGTAAGTGGGACCATGTCGGCAATCGTCCCCACCGCTACCAGGTCAAGGAGCGCCTGACCATGGTTCTTCGGTTCACCTACCGCCCGTAAGAGAGCGCGCGCGACTTTATACGCGACCCCAACCCCGGCCAAATCTTTGTTTGGGTATGCACATCCTGGTTGCAACGGATCGACAATGGCCACCGCGCGAGGCAGTACATCCGGCGCCGCGTGGTGATCCGTTATGATCAGGTCGATTCCCAGCCGCTCGAGGGCCCGCGATTCCACGCCGTTGTTAATGCCGCAATCGGCCGTTACGATCATCCCAACCCCTTGGGCCACTAGCCGCTCAATAGCGGCAATATTGAGGCCCGAGCCTTGGTCTTGCCGGTGGGGAATATAGGGGATCGCGCGTAGGCCGGCGATAGCGCACGCATGCATCAGTACGGCCACACTGGTGATGCCGTCTACGTCGAAGTCACCGTAGATTGCCACGAGCTCATCCGCTTTCCGCGCATTGATGAGTCGGCGTACGGCCTCCTTCATCCCCAAGAGCCCGAGTGGATCGTGGCCGAGCGCTCGATGCGGGGACAAAAAGGCGGGGAGTGCCTCGGCATCTATCCCCCGGTTGTGCAGAACTTGCGCGACCACTGGTGAAAGTTCCGCCGCCGCCGTCGCTTGTTCCAGTCGCGGCGGTGGTTCATTCACCGACTGCAAGTTGAGCCAGGTTGACCGCGTCGCGCGCACCAGACACTCCTTGATTGGGCTGGCGCCCGCGCGAGCGGGTCATTCCAGGCTACCGCGGCGGCCATGCCATCGTGCCACGGCCCGCTGACCGCGGTTCGGCCCCCGCGCTCTATCTGCCGCATTGTACGCCCCTGATGATAAGGGGGCAACAGCGGCAAGGAATCCGGGACCAGCGATGCCACGACCCCAGTTCACGACAGGCCAGACACACTCAAGGCCCGCTCTAACAAGTCCAGGACGCCCAGGGTACGCGCCCATTGACGCAAGTAGGGAAGGTCAACCAGTGCCTGCTGGACCTGTAACACGCCGACAATGTCGCTCCATTGGCGGTCGGACGTTTCACCGCCCAGGCGATACCATTCCAGTTTGGCCAATACCGTGTCCTCGGGGCTGGCCAGCACGGCCCGCCGTTCAGGATTGCTCGTGACGATCTGGGTCAGGCCACGCGCCAATTGGCTCTGGTCGAAGATGCGCTTCCGCGGAATAAACACATCCACTTTCAACATGGTTTCCAGGTGAATGACGTTGAAGGACTCCTGGAAATGAACCGCGTCGCGGATGGCGGCGGCATCGACATAGAATGATGATGACAGAGCATCCGCCAGGGGAGCCGCGTGCCGCTCCTCCAGGTCGGCAAGTAGATCGGCATCGTTGGTGGCGCGGAAAGTACCATAGGCGCTGCTGGCCATCGATCCACCAATGACATAGCGAATCCCCAGTCGATCCAGTTGCTCGATCACCAGTAAGGCGACACCGATTGTAGTCAACTCCACGCGGCCTTCTCCTTCGGGCTTGATATGCCCGCTTCCTTGGTTTCGCGCGCGAGCGGCCAGTGCCGGCCCAAGGCGCCTTTCCGCCAGACGCCCCTGAAGGTCCGCCTCACTGACCGACGCGTCCAGGCGGAGTATGGCTCCTCGTGCGAGAACATGCAATGCCTGGTTCAAGCCGTCAACCAGTTGGAGTTTCCGCCAGATAGGAGCCTGACGCAACAGGCCCATCCGCACCCGCTCGGCTTCCGGGCTGGTATCGGTCACCAGCAATTTCATACCGCGTTCCTTGGGTGGTGGCATCATGAAGTGACCCTTTATGGGGAAAGACCGCGGGATCGCGATGGCGCCGTGCCCGTTTGGCACGAGAATCCTTGACCTATCGTAGCATCGGGGCTGCCGCCCTGCCAGCGTGAATGGTATAATCCCGGCCATACAAGGAGGAAGAACAACATGGGGCTCGATGCTGAAGCATTGCACGCGGCCTTGGAGACGACCGCCGGAGCGATGCGGGTGATGACCACACGCCTGAATAGTACTCAGGCCGAGGTGCGGAACCTGGGCTTTATCGCGCGGACTTTCGTCGAAAAAGATTTTGCCGGATCAACAGGCAGGGGGCTTGCCGATTGGGCGAAGGCCGCGGATGCCCTGGCGGGAGTGCTCGAAGCCGCGAGCCGAGATCCCCACACGTATGGGCGTGCCGCGCAAGCGATTGCCGCCGAGCGGCCTCGACTTGTCTCGTTACGGACCTATCTGGAGCGCGCGCCCGAGAAAGTGAGCAAGGTACCGGGGGCCGTGCTCAAGCCCGCGCAACGAGCCGATTTCCTGCGCGAGGTGGGCGACCAAGCGCGTGCCCTCCAGGCGCTTGAGTTGGATCTGGCGCGCCTGGCAGAGGCCCTGGCGAGCGCGGGCTGATTCGCCCCTATTCATGCGCGAGGATGCGGGCTACTGGATTGCCTGGAGCAAAATAACTGGCGTTGGGGCGGCCCGTGTGCGCCGTCTATGGGAACACTTCGGTGATCTCGGAGCCGCGTGGGAGGCTCCAGTCGAAGCGCTGCAACAGGCGGGACTGGACCGGCGGGTAGCCGCCGCCGCCATGGACGAGCGCCCATCGCTCAACCCGCGCGCGGAACGCGCCGCCCTGGAGCGCGCCGGGATTGATCTTATCACCCTGGCCGACTCCAACTATCCCGTACTCCTCCGCCGGGGCGATGGCGGCCCCGCGAGCTTGCATGTGCGCGGCTCCCTGGTTCCCGAGGATGAAATGGCTATCGCGGTGGTCGGCAGCAGGGCGATTAGCCCATATGGCAGACAGGTGACACTTCAGTTCGTCGGTGACCTGGCCCGGCAAGGATTGACCATTGTCAGCGGGCTCGCCCGCGGCATTGACGCGGTGGCCCATCGCGCCGCCCTGGAATCCGGGGCTCGAACCGTCGCGGTGGTGGGCTGCGGCGTGGACGTGACCTATCCTCCGGAGCACCGGAGTCTGGGGGCGGACATAGCGGCGCATGGGGCCGTGGTCTCGGAGTTTCCTCTGGGCACCAAGCCCGACGCGCCGAACTTCCCCATGCGGAATAGAGTGATTGCCGGCCTGGGTCTGGGAACCCTGGTGATCGAGGCAGGCACCACGAGCGGCGCCCTGATTACCGCCGCCTCTGCCCTGGAGTGGAATCGCGAGGTCTTTGCCGTGCCGGGCAGTATCTACGCGCCGCGTTGCCAGGGCACCAACCGTTTGATTTCCCGCGGCGAGGCCAAATCGGTCAGTAGCGTGGCTGACATCATGGCCGAGTTGAACCTGGGCTTGGTGCCCCAACAACTTGCCATGGACGGACTGCTTGCCCATGACCACACCGAGGGCACGCTCCTGGGGCACCTTGGCCAGGAGCCCCTGCATGTTGATGCCCTCACCCGGCTGACTGCCCTTCCGGTCAGCGTGGTGACCAGCACGCTAACCATGCTGGAGTTGCGTGGGCTGGTGCGCCAGGTGAGCGCCATGCAATTCGTGAGAGCCCGCTAGCCCAGGAAGGTCGGCGTGGCCGTGGGGAGCGTTCCCACCGTAGGGGATAGCGGTACGGTAGGGGAAATGAGCGCCCCTGGCGCCCCAATTGTCACGGTGGCCGGCGGACCAACGGTCAAGGTTGGAGTTCCTGTGTCAGACACAGGATTGGTGGGAATGGCTGTGGCCGGAGCCGGCAGGGATGGGGTATTGGTCGGGAAGACGACCACCGGCGTGAACGAGGCGGTGGGTGTGTAGCTGGGCAGCACGATCGGTGTGTCGGTGGGCGGCACGGTGGCGGTATTCAGCGGGGTATCGCTCGGCGGCACGGTGGCGGTATTCAGCGGAGTACTGCTGGGAGGTACCGTTGGAGTCCTTGTGGGCGTGGCGGTCACCGTTGGCGTATCCGTCACGGTTGGCGTGGCTGTCCGGGTGCTCGTTCTGGTGGGCGTGGCGGTCACCGTCCGGGTCCAGGTAGGCATTGGGGTCTCGGTAAAGGTAAAAGCCGGCGTAGGCGGGATCGGGGTAGGGGTGAACGAGGCGGATTGCGTCGCCAGTGGGAGGGGTGTATTGCGCCGGGTTGGTCGTGGCGAGGCAGTCGCCGTGGGAGTACGGGTGAGGGTACGAGTCGGCGGCCGCGGAGCCACGACGGCGCGATGGGTCGCGGTGGGCCGTGGAGTGCGAGTGGCCGCGATAGTAGCCTGAGGCGTAGGCGTGGATGGATTATCGGCGCCGCCCGCGAACGGCAGGTTGCCCCCGTTGCCGATAATCGCCAGCACTGCCACCACGAGAGCGGCCAGGAGAGCGCCAACCGTCACTCCAACCAAAATAGAACGGCGGCCCCGGCTCCCCGCGACTGGTGGCGCCGCCGCCGCGGCTTGCGGTGCGATAACGCCGCTCATCACACGCGTCGGACCGGCGGCGGGCGGATTGGGCGGCCTGGACATCGCGGCGGTAGGCCCGGCCACGGTGGGAGGAATCACCGGAGGGGGAGGCGTGGGAACACCCGCGCCGGCTACTCGGGTTCGCCCGCTCGCCTGTCCCAAAACGCCGCGGAGAGCCTGGGCTAACGAGGCGGCATCGGGGAATCGTTCCGCGGGATTCTTGGCCATCAGACGTAGGACAATCGTCTCCAGCGCGGGCGGAATCGCCCGGTTAAATTGCCGGGGCAAGGGAGGGGCATTTTGGACATGTTGCATGGCGACCGCGATTGGGTTCTCCGCGTCGAACGGCAACCGCCCTGTGAGCATCTCGAAGAGGGTTACCCCTAGCGCGTACAGGTCGGCGCGGGGTCCTGCCTCCTGGCCTCGTGCCTGCTCTGGCGAGAGATAGTGAACGGAGCCCAGGACGGTACCGGTTTGCGTCAGGGCAGCGGCGGCGGTCCGCCGCGCGATGCCGAAATCCGCGACCTTGACGGCTCCATCCACGGTGAGCAGAATATTCTGCGGTTTGATGTCACGATGGACCAGGCCACGGGCATGGGCCGCTGTCAAAGCCGCGCAGACTTCGATGCCTATGCGGATCGCTTCGGGGATCGGCAGCGGTCCTGATGCCTGGATCGCCTCCTTGAGGGTCTGCCCATCGACGAGTTCCATGACAATGTAGTGCGCCGAGCCGTCTTGCCCAACGTCAAAGACACCCACGATGTTGGGATGCGATAGGCTGGCGGCATGCCGCGCTTCTTGCTCGAAGCGGCGCAGGAATTCCGCGTCATTGGTAAACTGGGCCAGCAGTACTTTTACCGCTACTCGTCTGCCCAGACGCAAGTCCTCGGCTTCATGGACGCGCGCCATGCCGCCCTCACCCAGGACCCGGATCAGGCGATAACGATCGCTCAAAATCTGTTCATTCACGCACTCAAGGTAGCATGGCAATCACCCTCGAAGAAAATGACTGGTGGACGGCAGGCTCAACCGGAATCCAATTGTCCTCCGGAGGCCCGTAACCATAGGGGGGTTCTGTGCGTTAACCGTGTTGAGCCCCTGGTCGTCAAAATTGGGTGGCGGCGCGATTCACCTCCGCCAATCCCGTCATCCGCCCCACTGCCCGACCACTTGCCTTACCATGAGGACAAGAGAAAACCACCTGGAGTTTGGAAGTTTACCTGTGCCAATCGGGAGCCCCACCGCATGATCTTTCCCACCCTGGAGTTCGCGGCATTCTTCGCTCTGGTTCTGCCTGTTTCCTGGGCCCTGATGCCGTGGCCCTCGATCTGGAAGCCCTTCATGATCGTGGCCAGCTACGTCTTCTATGGTAGTGCTGACCTTCACTTTACGTTCCTGCTCGCCGCCTGCACGGTATGGAATCAGGCATTGGCCAAACTCTTGGCTCGGGTACGGCGTGGAGGCAATGGTACGGCATGGCTCCTCGCCATTGGGCTAACTGGTGACCTGGGGCTTCTGGGTTGGTTCAAATACTATGGCTTCTTCGCCACCAGTTTTGATGACCTTGCCACTCGACTTGGCGTGGCGATGCCGTTACCTCTTCTCCAGGTTGCGTTGCCGATTGGAATCTCTTTCTTCACCTTTCAAGCTATGTCGTACCTTATTGATGTTCATCGAGGCGACTGCGATCCCGTGCGGAGTATTGACTTTGCTCTGTATCTCAGCTTCTTTCCCCATTTGATCGCGGGGCCCATCGTGCGGGTCAGCGAACTGGCGCCCCAGTTCGGCGCGCCCCGGGATCCATCGCGCATTGAGGCCGTCCGCGCCATTGGGCTTATTAGCGGCGGCCTGATGAAGAAAGTCCTCCTCGCGGATCCCATTGCCACCCAGTTGGTGGACCCGGTATTCGGCTCTCCGCTGCTGCATTCACGCACCGACGTGATCGTGGCGATGTATGCCTATGCGGTGCAGATCTATTGTGATTTTTCCGCCTATTCGGATATGGCAATTGGTCTTGCCTTGTTGCTCGGTTTCCAGTTCCCCCAAAACTTCAACCGCCCCTACGCCGCGATCACTTTGCAGGATTTCTGGCGTCGATGGCATATGAGTTTGTCGCGGTGGCTCCGAGACTACCTGTACATCAGTCTTGGGGGTAACCGAAAAGGCCGCGCCCGCACCTACATCAACCTGATGGTCACCATGCTCCTGGGAGGGCTCTGGCACGGAGCTGCCTGGAAATTCGCGTTTTGGGGTGGCTTACACGGTTCGGGACTGGCGGTGGAGCGCTGGTGGGACGAACGAAGAGGATCCAAGGAGATTCGCCTGCCATGGGTGCGCTGGCTCCTCACCTTCAACCTGGTATGCGTAGCCTGGGTGTTCTTCCGCGCCGACAGCCTTGGCGCGGTAGGAGATCTGGCGCGACGGCTCACCCAGAGCGGCGGCCAAACCACTCTCACTCCGGATATTGCCCTTGCGGTCCTCCTGGGCCTTGCCCTACAATTTGTTCCCGGCCGGCCGCTGAGACTGGGTCGTGACCTCTTCGCCGGCCTCGGGCCGGTCCCACAGGGACTCGCGGTTGCCGTGGTTCTCCTGGTCACGGGGGCGTTGGTCACCGGGCCTGGAGTGGCTCCTTTCATTTACTATCGATTTTAGGATAGGGATCCGGCATGTCCGCGGTTATCAAGGTCAGAGACGAAATTCTCGACGCAT
>JANWHO010000124.1 GCA_025450375.1 Chloroflexota bacterium | reverse complement strand
GGCCTAGCTGGAGCATTGGGCGCCCTCGGGCGCCCTAATCTTCCCCTGATAAGGCGTTCCGAATCCCAGTGTGAACGTTGACGACACGAGCTTAGCGAACTAGAACGAGGAAAGAACAATGGCACAATCCACGACGATACCGACAAGCTCCGTGCCCGTGAATGGGCGCGTGGCGGAGACAGTTACCAGGAAAATGAAGCTTCTGGTGATCGGCGCCACTCGCGGCTCCGGCAAGCAGGCCGTGCTGCAGGCGCTTGCCGCCGGCCACGCGGTAACGGCCCTGGCCCGCGATCCCGCTCGCGTCGACATCCAGCATGAACGGCTCACCGTGATGCGAGGGGACGTGATGGACCCAACCACCCTCATGCAGGCCATCTCCGGTTGTGACGCCGTCCTGTCGTCCCTCGGCGTCACCTCAGCCTATCGGAAGCCTACCACCCTCTATTCGGAGGGGATGCGAAACATCATCCAGGCCATGCGCGCCGCCGGCGCCAGGCGGCTGATCGCGGTCACCGCGGCGCCGCTCGGACCGGGCGGGGGTGATACGCTACGCAACCGGCTGCTTGGCAAGGTGCTGTGGACCATTATTAAGGAGGTCTACGCCGACATGGCCAGAATGGAGGCGGAGATCCGGACCAGCGGCCTGGACTGGACTATCGTCCGCCCACCGCGGCTCACCAATAAGCCGGCCACCGGCCGGTACCGCACCGCCATGAATGGCAACGTACGGGGCGGCACGACCATCGCCCGAGCCGATCTGGCCGGCGCCATGCTCAAGATGCTGGACGACCCCGCCGCGATCCACGCCGCGATCGGCGTCGCCTACTAAACAAACGCGAACTCACACCGGCAAGGAGGCCACCGCGTCGTGTACATCGGTGGCCTCCTTGCCGTGTCCGCGCTCCGCTCCGGGGCTGGTAGGAGCGATCAGCACTCCCAGTCCCGGTGCCGAATTCCTCATATTCATTTCAGGTTTGCCCAGTAGGCTGGAAATACGGACGAAGAGATCCGCGCCACGCGCGGTACGCCGTCCGAATGCGCGGCGCCAGCCGGCCGGGCGCCGTCGCTTCCATTCACCAGAGCCCCGCGTCAGCGGTGGCCCTCTATACGCATGCAACCATTGTCATGGAGGTAGCTACACATGCGATTGATCAGACTTATCCTGCTTCCGCTTCTGGCCATCGGGCTCTTCTTGCCCTCGTTGGCCATGGGCGGCGCCCATGCCGCCCCAACCCCAACGCTGTCCGTAAGCCCGACCGCGGTAGCCGCGGGCGGCACGTTCACCCTAAGCGGGAGTGGCTTCGCGGCAAGCACGACCTTGGTAACCAAGTTGGATTCAACCACTCTTTCCTCGACCGTCGCGACCAATAGCGCGGGCGGCTTCGGACCGATTACTTACACGGTTCCCGCCGGCACCACCATTGGGAATCATTCGGTTACCGCCAGCACCACCGGTGGAACCCTCCTGGCCGCGGCCGCCTTGCAAGTCCTCACCCCAACGGCCACGGTCTTGCTCGTGCCCGCCAGCGGCGCGCCCGGGGCCCAAATTCGGGTCGACGGCTCTGGTTTCACGGCGAACGAGCCAGTAACCATCGCTCAGGGAGCAACGACGCTCGCCACCGCCACCGCCAATGGGCAGGGCCAGATTTCGACCAGCGTCACCCTGCCGGCTCGACTCTCACCTGGCGCTCTCACCTTGACCGTGACGGGATCGACCAGCAAGATTAGCGGCAGCGCCACCTATACGGTCAATGCCCCCACCTTATCCCTGAGCGCGACCAGCGGCGCGGTCGGTAGTGCGCTTACCGCGACGGGCCACAACTTCGCGGCGGGCGAAACGGTGCACATCTCCTTTAACGGCACGGCCGTGGCTCAGGCCACCGCCGATGGTTCCGGGGCGTTCTCCTCCAGCTTTAGTGTCCCCGCCGGAGTATCCGGCGCGGTAACGGTTACGGCAACGGGTGCCACCAGCTCGATCGCGGTCAACTCCTCGTTCACCCGAATTGGCGCCCCGGCGGCGCTCACCCTCTCGCCAGCTACTGGTGCTCCCGGGATGCGGGTGGTGGCCGGCGGCTCCGGTTTCACCCCGAACGAGCCTGTAACCATTTCGCTGGGAACAGCCGCGCTCGTCACTACCACGGCGAATAGCCAGGGTCAGATTTCGGCCAACCTCACGCTGCCGCAACGACTCTCACCGGGGACCATTACCCTGGTAGCCACCGGATCGACTAGCCGGATGACCGGCAGCGCCGCCTATGTGGTCACCGCCCCTACCTTGACCCTCAGCGCGACAACCGGCCAGGCCGGCAGCTCGCTGACCGCCGTAGGCCATGACTTCGCGGCGGGTGAAGTAGTACGAGTCTCCTTCAATGGAGTTGTGGTGGCTCAGGCCACCGCCGACAGCTCCGGTACATTCTCCGCCCCCTTCAGCGTCCCAGCCGGTGCGTCCGGATCGGTGCCGGTCACGGCGACCGGGGTCAGCAGCCTGATTACGGCGAGCGCCGCCTTTACCCGTACAGGGGTGACGGTGACGGCGAATGTCACCAGCATTGCCGCCGGTAGCACGCTGACCCTGACCGGAAAAGGTTTCGTGGCCGGCGAGGCGATACAGATCTCCATTCCTGGCCATGCGTTGCTCGACGTGCGTGCGACCGCCCAGGGCACGTTCTCAACCCCCCTGACTCTTTCGGCATCGCAGCCGGCCGGAGCGCTGCCGATTACCGCCAGCGGCTTGACCAGCCACCTGAGCGGCGTGGTCACGGTCACCGTTACGGCCGCCGCCAAGATCACCCTGAGCACCGGCTCAATCGCGGCGGGCGGCGCCTTCACGGTTACGGGCAGCGGATTCGGCGCCAATGAGGCGGTGACCCTGAGCGTCGCCAATGCCTTGGCCAAGCAAGTCACGGCGAACTCGCAAGGCAGCTTCACGGCCAGCATTACCCTCGGGAAGACCGATACGGCCGCTACCGTTCAGGTCGTCGCGACCGGACTGCAAACCCATCGCGTGGCGACCGCCGCCCTCACCATCCTCGGCAATCCAGCGCATCTCACCCTGAGCGCCAGTACAATCGACGCGGGAGGTAACTTCACGGTTACGGGAAGCGGATTCGGTGCCAATGAGGTTGTAACCCTGAGCGTGGCCAACGCCGTAGCCAAGCAAGTCACGGCGAACGCACAGGGCAGCTTCACGGCCAGCATCCTCGTCGGGAAGACCGATACGGCCGCTACCGTTCAGGTCGTCGCGGCTGGCCAGACAACGCATCGCGTGGCAACCGCCGCGCTCACCATCATGGCCCCCGTGGCGGCAGCGCCTCTTAGCACCGGCGCTACCACCTGGTACTTCGCCGCCGGGCAGACAACAGGCGGCACCGCCGAGTCCATCGCCGTCCTCAACTCGAACAAATCGGCGGTGCAGGGCACCCTGACCCTCTACTACGGAGTGGGCCAGACGCGCGTGATCCCCTTCAGTCTGGCGGCCCAGGCCCGCGGCACCTACGACATCGGCCGGTTGGCCGGCGCCATCCCGCACGTAGCGGTGATGGTACATGCCAATCTTCCTATCGCGGCGGCGCGGATCAGTAACCGGGGTGGGAACAACCAGATGGGCAGCGCTGGGACTTCCACGCTCTCACGCACCTGGAACATGGCCGAGGGCTACACCGGCCTGAGCTTCACCGAGACCCTCTTCTTGCTCAATCCTGGTTCCGCTCCGGCGCGGGTTCATGTGTCGTGGCCACTGGGCAACGGGAAAGCGCCCGTCCAGTACGACCTGACCATCCCTGGGCGTACCCAGGTAGTGGTCCCGGTCAACAGCTACGTCAAGCACGCTTCTCATGCGACCATGATCACCTCCGATCAGCCCATCGCGGCTGCCCGGCGCATCATCTTCGGAACCCAGCAGCAGGGCGCGACCCTCAAGCCCGGCACCACCCAGAGCGCGACCACGCTCTACTTTGCCGAAGGCTCTACCGCGAACGGTTTCGAGGAATATCTGACCATCTTTAACCCCGACCGCGCGCGCGCGGCGGTGGTTACGGCCCAGTTCCACGACCAGCTCGGGCACCTCCTGGGGACCCGCTCGATCACGGTCGATCCCATGTCGCGAGGGACGATCAAGGTCAATACGGTGGCGCGCGCCTCATCCATTGCCTCCGTGCTCCACAGCACCCTGCCCATCGTGGCCGAGCGCGCGCTCTACTTTGGAGCGCCGAACGGTAACTCGGCCGGCGGCACGGTGGTGTTCGGACGCTCCACTCCGGCTATCGGCTGGATCTTCGCCACGGGTAACACCAGCCCTGGTCAGGCGGAGTTCGACCTGCTGTACAATCCCAACTCGCGCGCCAACGACATCCTGATCACCTATCACACCGCGAGCGGCCAGCTTGAGCAGGCCAGCTTCAACGTACCGGCCAACGCACGGGTGACGGTCGATCTGAACCGTTCGGTAAGCGGTCTCCCGCGTGGCGTCCACGGAGTGGAGATCCGCTCGCTTAGCGGGTTGCCGTTCCTGGCCGAGCAAGCGATCTATAACCAAAACCTCACCCGCGGCTACGCCCTGGCCGGCGCGCCCGCGAGTTGATCCACACCAGGATCCCAGGATCCAGGCAAGGGGCGCGATCTCTTCGGAGACCGCGCCCCTTTTCGTGTCCCATGCTGGGGTGATGATCGTGGTTGACCCAGGGAGCGAAAACGTTGACAATGGTTCCATGAGCAGTAAAGTGCGCGCTCTCTCACAACCAAATGCCCTGGCGCCATGGGCGGAAATCGTTCCTGGAGTCGGCCCGATGACGGTCGACGATTTGCTCGCCCTTGTTGATGATGACGGGTGGCAGTATGAGGTCGTAGAAGGAGTGCTCGTCCGCATGGCAGGGAGTGGGAACCTGGCGACGACCCTCGCGGCCACTATTATCATCGTACTGGGAGCATTCGTACGCTCCCGGAAGCTGGGTCGAGTCACCTCCTCCGACGGGGTTTTCAAGTTCCCGGGAGCGGAAACTGGCCTGATCCCCGATGTTGGTTTTTATGGGGCCGAGCTTGCCCGCTCGATCACGGATCGGGATAAGCCTATCCCGTTCGCCCCCGAACTCGCGGTGGAGATAGCCCCACCGTCCCAGAACGCGAGCGAGTTCGCCGCCAAGGCGCGAACCTACCTCACCGCCGGTACACGCCTGGTATGGGTAGTCTGGCCGCGCGCGCAAACCATTGACGTGTGGCGCGCGGGAACCGCCAGCGGTCCAGTGGTCAGGCTCGGGATGGACGACTCGCTGGATGGAGAGGATGTCGTACCCGGATTCACGCATCCGGTCGCTGATCTTTTCGCGTAAGGGCCACTGCTTCGAGGAGGCTATTTCCCCGCCGAAGGCGCCGCGAACTCGGGGGTGGCCCGCACCAGGGCGGCCAGCCGGGGCGGCACCGAGGTGGGACGGTTGGTCCGCGTGTCGAGGAACGCGAACACGTGTTGACCAAACGCCACCGATTCTCCGGTGGCCGCCAGCGACACCGCGTAGGCAAAGCCCAGGCGCACCCGCGTAAGCGCTACCACCGTGACCGCGATCGCCAATTCATCATCCATCCGAGCTGGGCGCTTATAGTCGCAGGCGGCCCGCACAATGATCATCAGCCGCTCCTCGCCCTCAACACAGTCGCGGTAGGTATAGCCGAGGGCGCGAAACACCTCGGTTCGGGCATCCTCGAAGAGGTCGAAAAAGGTGCCATGATAGACTGCCCCCACCAGATCGGTGTGATGCATCCGCACGCGCACATGGCGCACATTCCGGGGGAGCGGCGTCGGGTACGCGCTGGCCGTGGCCGTTTCATCCGTGCCGCCAGTGGGCGCGGCCGCGCTGCTCCGTGCATTCATGATGCCTCCAGGGTACCGAGGACCATCCTCGCTGGCAAAGAATAAGAGGAATACATGAAAACCATCGGGCTGATTGGGGGCATGAGTTGGGAGTCATCGGCCGAATATTATCGGATCATCAACCAGACGATGGCTCGAAGGCTGGGCGGTTTGCATTCGGCCCGAAGCCTGATGTTCTCGGCGGATTTCGCGGAGATCGAGAGCCTCCAGCATCTGGGACGGTGGGACGAAGCGGCCGCGCTGATGGTGGATGCCGCCCAGCGCCTCGAACGTGGGGGCGCCGATTTCGTGGTGCTGTGTACCAACACCATGCATCGCGTGGCCGAGGTGATGGAGGCGCGGATCGGCATCCCCCTTTTGCATATCGCGGACCCCACTGGACACCGTATCCAGGCTCAAGGGATCCGGGCGGTCGGCCTCCTGGGCACGCGATTCACCATGGAGCACGAGTTCTACCGCGGCCGCCTCACGGATCGCTTTGGGCTTGACGTGTGTGTACCGGACGAGACTGAACGGGAAATCGTACATCGAGTCATTTACGACGAACTGGTGCGGGGTGAAGCGCGGCCAGCCTCCCGCGCGGCCTATCAGCGGATCATCGGCGGTCTCATTGAACGGGGGGCCGAGGGGATTATCCTGGGCTGCACGGAAATCATGCTCCTGATCACTCAGGCCGATAGCTCCGTGCCGATCTTCGACACTACCACTCTGCACGCGGAGGCGGCGGTAGCGTACGCCCTGGGCGAGGAGTTTTGACCTGGCGCTTTCTTCCTCGCCGCGGCACATCCCCCGCGTCGGGGGCGACCCTCATAGGGCCGACAAGGTGCTATGATGGCCGATGTTGGCGCGCAAAGGAAGAAGGGTCGGGATGAAGTTCGAGATATGCGTGGACTCGTACGAGGGAGTACGGGCGGCGCGCGAGGCGGGAGCCGATCGGGTTGAATTGTGCGCGAACCTGCTCGAGGGCGGCACGACCCCGAGCCTGGGGGCGATTCGGCGAGCGCGGACCGTGACCGGGATCGGACTCCATGTGATCATTCGCCCGCGCGGCGGGGATTTTCTCTACAGTGACGACGAGTTCGAGGAGATGAAGACCGACATCCTGGCGGCCAGGGAGGAAGGCGCGAACGGCGTGGTATTCGGACTTCTCCTGCCCGATGGACGGATCGACGCCGCCCGCTCCCGCCTGCTCATCGAGGCGGCCCGACCGATGGCGGTCACGGTCCATCGCGCGTTCGACATGGCACGCGACCCGTTCGAGGCCATGGAGACCCTGATTGACCTTGGGGTTGAGCGCGTCCTGACCTCGGGTCAAGAGGAATCAGTCCTGGAGGGGCTGCCCTTGATCACAAGCCTCTATCAGCGGGCGGGCGATCGAATTATCGTTATGCCGGGTGGCGGGATCACGCCGCGGAATGTCGAACGGATCGTGCGCGACAGCGGGGTCCGCGAGATCCACTTCGCCGCCCTGGAGGCGCGGGAAGGGGGGATGCGTTTCCGGCGCGATGGCGTGTTCATGGGCGGGGCGCTGCGGGCTCCGGAATACGCCCGACTGGCCACTTCCTTGCGCTTGATTCGCGAGATCATGGGCGCGACACAACCCGGATGAGGATCTCGGCTCCGCGCCGCCCTTCCAGCCTGGTACATTTTACTGAGAGGCGACCTGATTAGCGCCGGAGGAGATGTGAGCCGTGTTTGCCCGCGTCCGAGCCCCGATCGATTACGCGATGTATCCGGTGAGCGACGGCAAGCCAATGGCTGAGACCGAGGTCCATCGGATCCAGATGAACGACCTCATCTTTAACTGCACCAACCTGCTGGCCGACGAGCCGGATGTGTACGTGGGCGGGAACATGCTCATGTATTACCACGAAGGATATGGACGGGACCACGTCTCCGCCGATGTCTTTGTCACTTTCGAGGTGGAGCGCGGGATTCGCGAGTGCTGGATGACCTGGGAGGAAGGCGGCAAGTTCGCGGACGTGGTGTTCGAGATCTCCTCGCCCAGCACGATCAAGGAGGATCTGGGCAAGAAGATGCGGCTCTATGCCCAGTTGGGAGTGATCGAATACTACCTCTATGATCCGCAGCGGAACAACAAGCCGCCGCTGGCAGGCTACCGGCTGGTGGAGGGTGAGTACCAGCCGATGACTCGGCTGCTTGGGGTGGAGGGGTATCACAGCGAGGTCTTGGGCGCGGACCTGCGGGTGATCAACGGGCGGTTACGGGTCATCGACCCCGCGACCGGTGAACCG
>JANWHO010000123.1 GCA_025450375.1 Chloroflexota bacterium | reverse complement strand
TCGCCGTGCTGATAGGGGCTCATGGTACCGGGATCCACGTTGATGTACGGATCCAGCTTCTGAATGGATAGGCTGATTTCGCGGGCTTTGAGTAACAGCCCGATGGATGCCACGGTGATACCCTTGCCCACCGAGGAGACAACGCCGCCGGTAACAAAGATGAACTTCGGGTTCATGCCTGCCTCCTTATGGTCGAGCATCCAGCACAATGACCTGCGTTTCCTGGGGAATCGATGCCTTGCTGACCGCGAGCTTCGGCAGGGGAACGATCTGCCGCAGCCCCATCTCGTGACAGAACTTCTCGATCGATGCCAACCCCTCCTCGTCCGCTGCGGGAAAGTGCATGGGCACGATGATGCTGGGCTCTATCTGGCTGATCACCTCGGAGGCCCGTGACATATCGAGCACGGCGCCGCGGGCCGGCACGAAAAGCACATCAATGGTGCCGAGTTCGTCAATTTGCTCCGCGTTCAGCACATGGCCAAGGTCGCCCAGGTGACACAGCCGCACATCATCCATTTGGATCACGTAGATCGTGTTACGTCCGCGCTCGCGCCCGGACGATCCATCATGGAACGTGGCTACCCCGGTAACGAAAATACCGCGAATCTCATATTCGCCGGGACCCTGGATCACTCGGGGCTGGTTGGTCACCGCGGCGATATTGTTGTGGCCGGGGTGGTCGTGGCTAACGGTGACAATCTCGGCCTGGAGGCGCAACGGCGCCCGGCCAAGGGCAAATTGATAGGGATCGGTAATCAGCGAGACATCCTTGCCTCGCAGGCGAAAGCAACTATGGCCAAGAAAGGTAATATCCACCCACAACCCTCGTTCTGGCCGACCTACACGAAGGAGGAGGCGCCAAACATGTGCGCCTCCTCACAACGAATCGCCCTGCCGTGCCATGGGACTATCCCCATGATGCTCAGTTTTCTCACGTTTTACCGTAGCATATCGGCGTCGTTCTCGGAAGGGGCCAATGCACGAGTACCGGGCTATTTAATTGTCGGGCACGGAGAGGCCGAGGAGAGCGAGGGCCTGGCAGGGATGGGCGGCTTGACAGGGCAATTACCCGTGTTTATTATAAACAATCAGCCCTCGGGCCTCTAGTGAGCGGACTGTTCATCATGCTGGACCGCCAGAGCCTGGTTCCCATCCATTACCAGTTCAAGAAGATGTTGCTGGACCAAATCCTGTCCGGCCAACTGCCGCCCGGGGCTCAACTGCCGACCGAAGGCGAGTATGTCCGGCAGTTTGGGGTGAGTCTGGCGCCGATCCGCCAGGCGCTGGGTGAGCTGGCCCAGCAGGGATACATTGAGCGGAGGACGAGGCGCGGCACCTTCGTGCGACAGCGGAAGATCGCCCAGAAGATCTCTTCGCTTTCCAGCTTCACTGACGCCATGCACGAGACAAACCTCGCGGTCGCCGTGGAAGTGCTCCGATTAGAGTTGCTCTGCCCGCCCAAGGAAGCCGCCGCTCGGCTCGGCATCTCCGAAAGTGATCCGGTGGTCTTTCTCCAGCGTCGCTGCTCCCTCGATCGAGAGCCCGCGGCGCTATTGCGCTCCTGGTTGCCTGCCGCGCTGTTCCCGAACCTGGAATCGCGGAGCCTTGAAGATCGCTCCCTCTACCATCTGCTCGAAGCAGAGTATGGCTGCGTCATGCGGCGCGCGGAGAGCTACTTTGAAGTCTGCCCTGCTACCCACGAGACAAGCGCTCTCCTGGCCCTGGGCCTTGGCATATCCTTGATTCGGGTCGAGAGCGTGACCTATGACCAGCACGATCGCCCGGTCGAGTATGTCGAGATCTTTCACCGGGCCGACCGCTTTCGCTTCTTTATTGAGAGCCACAGAGAGGAGGATGGCAAGATCGCGCGAAACAGCTACTTCGGACACCCTTCCCCCAGGAGTGGGAGCTAACCAGGCGGCGGCCACTCCTCCGGGAGACTCACCACACTCGTGCCCGCGGCGCACTCGATCAGCCCAATGCTACTCCGGAGATAGAGGTAGCGTAGGGTCCGGCTCATCGCTCGGAAAGGATGTGACCTATGCTGCCGCTGATTCTGCGTCGCATCGCTTTCTTGTTGGCGGTGATCATCGCGGTGACAGCTCTTACCTTCGTGCTGCTCCACGGTACAGGCACCGACCCGGCCCAACTGTTGGCGGGCCCGCACGCGACCCCCGCGCAAATCCTGGTGTTTAGACATCAATTTGGCCTTGATCAGCCGTTGCCGGTGCAGTATTTCTACTATCTGAAGGAAGCGCTTCACGGCGATTTTGGCATATCGATCCATTCGCAGCACGCGGTAAGCGCTGATCTGAGTCTATACCTTCCCGCGACACTCGAGTTGGTGATCGCCGCCATGCTCTTTGCCATCGTAGGCGGCATCGGACTGGGAGTGCTCGCGGCGGTCTACCGAAATGGCCCGATAGACGCCGCCGCGCGCTTGATCGCGGTATCCGGCCTCGCGGTGCCCGTCTTCCTGCTGGGGCTGATCGCCCAATACGTCTTCTACGACCGCCTGGGCTGGCTGCCCTCGACCGGACGGCTCGACATGGGGATCAACCCGCCACCAACCGTCACCGGCTTCGATCTGGTGGATAGCCTCCTGGCCGGTAAAGTGGACCTCTTCGTCAACGCCGCCTGGCATCTGCTGCTGCCCGCCGTGGTCCTCGGCTTTAGCGTACTTGCCTCGATCACGCGCATGATGCGGAATAGTCTGGGCGACGTCCTGTCCCAGGACTACATTCGTACCGCCCGCGCCAAAGGCGTGCGCCAACGCGCGGTCATCTGGCGTCACGCGCTACGTAACGCGGTTCTCTCGACCCTCACCACCATTGGCCTCCAATTCGGCGCCCTCCTCGGCAGCACCATCCTGGTCGAGACTGTCTTTGCCTGGCCCGGTATTGGTCTTTACCTGGTCCAGTCGGTGGTCGCCGCCGACTACGCGCCCGTACTCGGCGTCACCACCGTGATCGCCGCCTTATACGTGTTGATCAATCTGGTAGTGGATGTGAGCTACCTCGTCGCCGATCCACGCATTCGCTATCGCTAAACCCGCGCGAGCCATGAATAGAGAGGAAGAGGCTGGATGATCGCTCAGCACGGGGATAGGAGCGTGGATGCTTTTGATGGTGAGGCGATCATCCCCGCGCGCTCGCGCCGCTTCCGGCTGTTTGCGCCCTTGTGGGCCAATCCGATCAATATCCTAGGCACGCTCTTGGTGTTCAGCGTGCTGGTCGAGGCGCTGATCGGGCACGCGGTCGCGCCGTACTCACCGACCTTGCCGAATTACGGAGCCTCCTTTAGCGCGCCGTCGCTCCAGCACCTCTTCGGCACCGACGAGGTCGGACGCGATGTCTTCAGCCGGGTGCTTGCCGGGTCCAGTACGGCGGTGGAGGTCATCCTGGTGGTGGTGGGGATCGGCGCCACGGTCGGCACCCTGATCGGCTTGATCGCGGGCTATGCGGGCGGCTGGATCGATGAGCTCTTGATGCGGATCACCGATATCTTCCTGGCCTTTCCGGTGCTCGTCCTGGCGATCGCCATCGCGGCGATTCTCGGGCCGAGCTTGTCGCACACCATGCTGGCTCTCACCGTGCTGTGGTGGCCCTGGTATTCCAGGCTGATCCGCGGCCAGGTCCTGGCGCTGCGCGAGCGAGAGTACATCGAAGCGGCAAAAGCCTCGGGAGTGCCGCCCTTCCGCATCCTCTGGCGACACCTCTTGCCCAATACCGCCGGTCCGCTGCTCGTACAGATCAGCCTGGATCTGGGCTACGCCCTGCTTGCCGCGTCAAGCTTGAGCTTTATTGGTCTTGGGGTGCAGCAGCCTGAACCAGATTGGGGGCTGATGATTAGCGATGCCCAACCATACCTCCGCAGTGATTGGTGGGTCGGCGCGTTCCCAGGGCTCGCCATCGTGCTGGCGGTCCTGGGTTTCAATCTGCTGGGTGACGCGCTGGGCGAAGCGCAAGGAGCCCGCCATGCACGCTAGCCATCCAGTGTCCGCGCCCGGTCCAGCCCCTCCCTAGTGGGTCGTCAAGCGCCACTCGATGCCCTGACTCGCGGGCCTGCCGCATCTACCCGATTCCCCGACCGCGGTCGGGGGATCGTTGGGATCGCAATCAGGGGATCGCCCCGGCCGGGGGAATCAAAGTAATAGTGATTATTCATCCACGGGAAGGAACGTGACAGATGACACTAGGAAGACGCTTCCCCACCTCACTGGCGCTCGCCGCCGTGCTTCTTGCCTCATTCGCGCCTGGTTCTCGGCACGCGGCGACCCACGCGGCAACCAACTCGCACACGCTCTACGTAGCCAATTATGAATGGGATCCCAACTATGATCCCGGCACGCAGTATGGTCAGGTTGGGCCGGTTATCTTCCGTAACTGCTATGACTCCCTGGTGCGGCTGAAGGGGTCCAGCACCTCCGTGTACCAAGGCGACCTGGCGACCAGTTGGTCGGCCAACCCGGCCAAAACGGTCTGGACTTTCAACTTACGGCAGGGCGCGCACTTTCACGATGGCACACCGGTCAACGCCGCCGCCGTCCAGTTCAGCATCGACCGCTTACTCACCCTCAACCAGGGGCCCGCGTTTATTCTGGGCCAGTTCATGAACCAGAAGAGCATCAAGATCCTTGGGCCGTACAAGATCGAGTTTGATCTGACCGAGGCGGCGCCCAGATTGCTGGCCGCCATGAGTTCACAGTGGGCCAATTGGATCGTGAGCCCAGCGGCGATCAAGGCGCACACAGTCAAGAACGACTCGGGCCAGGGGTGGCTCGTCACTCACGATGCCGGCAGCGGCCCCTACATGATCCAGAACGCGGTCACCAATAGCAGCGTGACCCTGGTCAAGTTCAACCAGTATTGGGGCGGATGGAGCGGCAAGCACCTCGACCGCATCGTCATGACCTATGTGCCGGAAGAGCAGACCCGGCGCGAGTTGATCGAGAAGGGTGACGTTGATTTGACCCTCTTCTTCTCGCCCCAGAACCTGATCGCCCTGCAAAAGAATCCCCAACTCAAGGTCGATCTGTCGCCCGGCGTCCTGCAAGAATTGCTGATTCCCACGGTGTCCGGGCCGTTTGCCAGCCCGCTGGCCCGCCAGGCGCTTGCCTATGCCTTTGATTACGACGCCATGAACAAACAATTCCTCAAGGGCTTCGCGGTGCAGGCGCAGGGCCCGATCGCCCATACGATTTACGGACACGACAACAGCCTG
>JANWHO010000122.1 GCA_025450375.1 Chloroflexota bacterium | reverse complement strand
ATGGGCTGACCGAAGGCGAGATCGTGATCGAGGAAAGCGCCATTCGCGAGGTGGTTCGCGCCTACACGCGGGAGGCGGGCGTGCGTACCCTGGAGCGCCAGATCGCCTCGCTCTGCCGCAAGGTGGCCCGCGAGATTAGCGAGCGTCCCGCGGACCCTACAGCCGTCAACGGGTTCATTGAGGGCGATGAAAGCATCGCCAAGGACACGAGCACCCATGAGGCCCAGGCGCCGATCCTTGAGATGCCGACGGTGGCGGCGGATCCGGAGAAGATCAAGGCTCCCGCGCATGTCACCGCCGGCTCAACTGCCGGGACGCCGGGTCAGCCCAAGGTGGTGGACGTGGCCATGGTCCATCGTTTGCTCGGTCGCGAACAATATCACAACGAGCAGGCGGAACGAATCGACCGTCCGGGGGTGGCGACCGGGCTGGTGTGGACCCCCGTGGGCGGCGACATCGTCTTCGTCGAGGCGGCGCGCACCCCAAGCAAGGAGGAGCGGCTGGTCTTGACGGGACAACTCGGCGATGTCATGAAGGAGTCGGCGCAGGCGGCCCTAACCTGCGTGCGGGCCGGATCGATCCGGCTGGGGATCGATCCAGCTCTATGGGACCAGAGTACCTTGCACATCCATGTGCCCGCCGGGGCGGTGCCAAAGGATGGCCCCTCGGCGGGCGTGACCATGGCCCTGGCCATCGCCTCGCTGATGACCGGCCGCCCGGTGCGGGCGGATCTGGCCCTGACCGGGGAAATTACCCTCCGCGGCAAGGTCTTGCCCGTGGGCGGGATCAAGGAGAAGATGCTTGGGGCGCACCGGGCCGGCATTCGCACGGTCCTGATCCCTCGCCAAAACGAGCGGGATCTCGACGACCTGCCGCCGGAACTGCGCGCGGAGATGCGGTTCATCCCGGTAAGCGAGATTCAAGAAGTGTTCGACGAGGCGCTCCTCCCGGTGGTGACGGAGCCCATTTTGGAGGCGGAACGTATTTCCGCCTGAGAACCTGGCCGGGGTGAGGCGGCATGTCGGCCTCCTCACCGCCGCCAGGGCCCGCTCAGTCGACGTGAAACACTTCTTTCAGAGCCGCCCACCACTCGCCCGGCTGGGCCTCCTCGACCGGCACCTGCATGGGGTCGGTGATGCTCCACCACTCCCGCGTCTTCGGGTCGGCGGCCATTCTGGCCATATCCGCCTGGTAGTCGTCGCCGATGTACTCGTAGTAGGCAAACAGCATGTTCTCCAGGCGAAAGATGGAATAATTCCGGATATTGCAGGCGTGGATGGTCGCCAGCACCTCCGGCCACACGTCTTGATGAATCCGCTCGTACTCCTCGATAGCCTTCGACTGCACGCCAATCAGCATCCCCTTACGTTGCACCGGCAACTTCCTTCCTCTCCCACCATCATAGCTCATGCAAGGTCGCGCTCACCTGGTCGCCGTCAATCTCCAGCATCCCGTAGGACGGCCGGGGCTGTTGCCTCGGCTGGGTGGGCGAGCCGGGATTAAACAAGCGTACCAGCCCCCGTTGCTGATTGTGGGGCTCGTGGCTGTGACCGAATACCACCACTCGGACCTCGGGATGATCGGCGAAGCAGGCCATCGCCCGCGCCGGGGTGCTTGCTCCCGACCCGAGGTGCCCATGCGTCAACCCGATTGCCAGATCCTCGAATGGGAGAATCAAGGTACCGCTCAGCGTATGCTGGAGGGCGGGCGGATCCATGTTGCCATAGACGCCCCACACCGGGGCGATGGTGCGTAAACGGTCCAGCACCTCAGGGCACACCAGATCACCAGCGTGCAGGATGCCGTCCACTCCCGCGAAGGCATCTAGCAGCGCGTCGGGTAGCTCTACCCGGCCGCTTGGAAGATGGGTATCACTGAGCACACCCAGCCGTTTCATGTCGTACCTCTCGTTCCCGTGACGTGAATGAGGGGGCGCTGCCGCGCCATATTAACATCCTACCACCGGCAAAGTTTGCCACAACCCTAGCCGCCCCGCCCCCAACCCCGGTAAGATAGCGCACTGGGAGACGGCTGCATGGAAGAAACACCCGGCGTGCCATCAAGTCCGATTGTACTTGATGGCACCCCGCTCGCGCTTGCGGACGTAGGAGCGGTTGCTCGCAAGGGCGCTCCCGTGGTCCTGGCGGATTCCGCGCGGAACGCGATGGCGCGCGGCCGCGCGCTCATCGAGTCCATCGTGGCCCATGGCGACACGGTGTATGGGGTAAACACGGGCTTCGGCAGCCTGGCCCGGGTCCGGGTCTCCCCGGCTGAGTTGCTGGAGTTGCAACGGAATCTGGTGCGGAGTCACGCCGCCGGCGTGGGAGATCCGCTGCCGCTTGAGGTGACGCGGGCGATGTTGCTGATCACCGCCGCCAGTCTGGCCCGCGGCTATTCCGGAGTACGGCCAGGGCTGGTCGATGGCCTGCTGGCCCTTCTCAATGCCGGGGTGCATCCCGTGATTCCCTGGCAGGGTTCCCTTGGGGCCAGCGGCGACCTGGCTCCCCTTGCCCATATGGCCCTGGTGTTGATCGGCGAGGGCGAGGCGTTGTACCGCGGCGAACGGCTGCCGGGCGATCAGGCATTGGCCCGCGCCGGCCTGGTCCCCTTAACCCTAGAGGCCAAGGAGGGTCTGGCCCTGATCAATGGCACCCACCTGATGAGCGCGGTCGGCGTCCTCTGTATTGTCGACGCGGAGTACTTGCTCCAGGTCGCCGAGGCCACGGCGGCGATGAGTGTCGACGCGCTCCGCGGCACCGATACCGCCTTCGACCCGAGAATCCAGCAACTTCGCGCTCACACAGGCCAGACCGCCTCCGCGGCGGCGCTGCGGGAGTGGCTGGCCGGGAGCGAGATCCGGGCCGGTCACGCCGGCTGCGCCCGAGTCCAGGATCCCTACACCCTCCGTTGCATCCCCCAGGTGCTGGGGGCGGTGCGGGAAGCGGTGGGGCACGCGCGTCAGATTTTTGGCCGCGAACTGGGCGCCGTCACCGACAATCCGCTCTGTTTCCCCGACGATGAAGAGGTGCTCTCCGGGGGAAATTTTCATGGCCAGCCCCTTGCCCTGCCGCTTGACTACCTGGCCATTGCCTTGACCACGCTCGGCGGATTCAGCGAGCGCCGCACCTACGCCCTGGTCAGCACCTGGGAGGGTGATGCGGCCCTCCCCGTGTACCTGACCCCCAACCCCGGCTTGAACTCCGGCGTGATGATCGCGCAATATGTGGCCGCCTCGCTCGTGGCGGAGAACAAGATCCTCGCCCATCCCGCCAGTGTCGACTCCATTCCAACCTCCGCCGGGATCGAGGACTACGTGAGCATGGGCGCTACCGCCGCCTGGAAGGCCCGGCGCGTCCTGGAGAATACCACCCGAGCCATTGCCATTGAACTGCTCTGCGCCGCCCAGGCCATAGAGTGCCGGCGGCCTCTTCACAGTAGCCCGCGCCTTGAGGCATTGTTGTCCCAGGTACGGGCCATCGTTCCACCGCTGGATGCCGATCGGAGCCTTGGACCCGATATCGAGATCATCTCAGACGCCATAAGGAGTGGTAAATTCGTCCTAGCCTAAATGGGTGCCAAGGGAATCTTTCTCTTGAAAACCGCGAGCCACCCATTCATCCTAGCCCGTTCTGGGACTGTTGGTCGGTCCGTACTCGTCCCCATACTGGTGCCAGGTACCTGTTTGAGGCACCCTAGTTCACTGGAGACTGGCGTACGATGCGAGTGAAATCCGTACTCTCCTTCCCCTGCCGGGTGGCAGCGGTTGCCTCATTCGTCCTCCTCGCCGGTTTCGCTCCGAGCGTGGCCGGGAATAGCCGGTCGTTCGCGGCGCAGGCCAGCCGCCCTGGCACTCCCGACCCCCGCTTCGGCGTGGTGGAGGCATGGCGCGCGCCCACGGCCGCTTCGCAAATCGGCGTCGGTTGGGAGCGCCTTACGTTCTGGTGGAAGAATATCCAACCGAGTGGGCCAAACTCCTATAACCTCTGGGCCACCGACCGCGATCACCAGATCAATCACGAGATCGCGACCGGCCGCCAACTGGTCGGTCTATTGATCAATACGCCCGATTGGGCGGCGGTGAATCCAGTCGAGCACGGCGGCTCCATTCCCAAGGGCCTCTATCTGCCGTACAACGACCCCCATAACTACTGGGGTCACTTCGTCAAGCTGATAGCCGCTCACTACAAGGGCCGGATCAACGACTGGATTCTCTGGAACGAAGTCAGCATCCCGACCGGAAAGTGGCGTACCTGGCACGGCTCGGTCGCCGATTACGCGCAACTGGTGAAGGTCGCGTACCAATCGGCGAAGGCAGTCAATCCCCAGGCAAAGATCATTCTCTCCGGTGATCCCTACTGGTACGACCATGGCGCCTTCTTCACCACCCTGATGCAAGATCTCTCTCACGAGCCGGGCGCCGCCGCGAACCAGGACTACTTCGACGCCGCGAACCTCCACCTGTATAGCCGGCCCAGCGACTACCGGATGATCATCACGCTCTACAACCAGATCATGGCCCGCTACGGGATCCAGAAACCGATGTGGTTGTCCGAAACCAACGCCCTGCCCTATAACGACCCGATTCGCCGCTACGCTCGATCTGGCTTCTTTGGCACCATGCAGGACCAGGCGTCGTATATCATCGAGGCTTTTTCCCTGGCCCTGGCCTTGAACGTCCAGCATATCGAAGTGAACCGCATGGTGGACGGCACGGATTTCACCGCCGGCGGTGAACCCTTCGGACTGATCCGGAACAACCACACGGCCCGCCCCGAGTACTTCGCCTATCAGGCCGCCACGGCGCTCTATGCCGGGGTGACCGACGGCGCCATCAGCTACGACAAGCGTAGCCAAATCTACGTGGTCACCCTGCATAAGCCTGGCGCCACCCTCTACGTCACCTGGAACCAAAGCCCGATTTCTCATCAGGTGCGTATCCCGGCTCTGACTGGTACCGCGATTGCCTACGACAAATTCGGTAAGGGTAATGAGGTGTCCGCCCACGGCAACAGCTATCGTTTCACCCTCCAGCCATCCACCGACAATACCGACCCCGCGAATCCCAAGGACTACGTCATTGGCGGCAGCCCGGTGATTTTGGTGCAGTCACGGT
>JANWHO010000121.1 GCA_025450375.1 Chloroflexota bacterium | reverse complement strand
CTGGTAAAAGAGCCAGATCGTATGGTCGGTTCGCACCAGGAACGTGTGACCATCCTTCCGGTCGAAGAGCAGTTCGCCGTTCGTGGTCCGCTGCGACGCGACCCTACTGTTCGTGCTTTCATATTCGAGCCCCTGGCCGACCAGGGTAGGGGCCAGCTTATGGAACTCCTTGAAGGCGCCGACAAAGGGATAGGTCTTGATCGGCTTGGGCTTCGGCTTGACCACCACCCGAGGTTTAGGAGTGGGAGTCGGCGAGGGCGCGGGAGTCGCGGTCGCCACTTGATTGCAGAGCAGATTGAGATGCTTGCAGCTGTAGGTCACCGCGTTATTCTTCAACGTGGCCCCATCGACGCCTCCGCTGCCGTTCAACGCGCGGAGCCCAACCAGGACCAGAATCAACAGAACCAGGAGAATGAAGATGTTGCGGAGCGGACGTAAGGTGCGGAACATCGGTTTATGCACCAGCACCCCGGTCACCATTTTCGCCGCCCCATGATCGGGCGCCGCCTTGACCTGGAAGTCGAAGTTCTTCCGCGCCCCAACCAGCCAATTCCGTCGCGGTTTCACGGTCACGGGCACGGTGCTCCGCATCCCCGCCACCAGCGTGACCTTTTGCGGCTGAAATTGAAAACGGCACTTGTTCCCGGGGTCGGTGGCGGAAAGCTCGACGTTAACATCGGCGTTCCCGCCGTTGTTGAGATGCAGCATGTACTTGCCGCGCCGGCCCACCAGCTTGCTGGGCGCGATCACCGTATCGAAGGCGCCCACCGAACCGACCTGCAGCATCCCATCCACTCGCGTGGTTTGGGTGGAGTCGGCCCGTGAGAGCACGGTCACGCTGAAGGGATAATTGCCCGCCTTGGCCGCTGCCCCTTTCGGCGGGTGCACCACCAGCTTTGCTTCTTCCTTGTCCTGGGGGAACAGCGCGACGCTGGTATTGGAGAGCGTATACCAGGTAGTGGGCAGTTGGTCCAGTTCGACCGCGTACTGATCGACCGTGGCTCCATTATTCTGAATCGTAATCGTGGTCTCGATCGGGTCGCTGTCCGGCTGCACCACCAGCCGATCGGGGCTCAGAGTGACGCGAATCGCATCGGCCATCAGGATTGACCTACCGGCTCGGCGACCCGAGGCGCGGACACCGCGCCCGCCGGGGTCGCCGCCGCCCGAACGGCGGCATGCCAGGCAATGTTCACTCCGAATTCCATGGCGGACCGGATGACCTCCCGCGCCAGGGGCTTACCGGGCAGGCCGCCCTGCCAGCAGCCTCCGTAGTCGTTCGGGCTCAAAAATACGTTGTCCCTGGCCAGAATAGGCGCGCTCCCCCCCAGTCCCTCGGGTGGCGCGGCAAACAGATGGCGCGCGTTGAACAAAGGGTGCTCGGATCCAATGGGCTCCAGCTCATGCTTGAGATCGGTCAGCAACCGTTGGAAGCTGGCCGCGAAGCGGCCGCCTTCCTTCTGCTGGAGTTCTTGTTGCGTGGACGGCTCGGCGAACAGGATCCCGCCCCCCCGCAAAAAGGCGAGCAGTTGGGCGCCCTCGCGTGGCGTGAGACGGGGGGCCCCGGCGCCGCTGAAATAGAGCAGGTCACATTGGCCCACTGCTTGTTCGATCCGCACTTCGCCCAGATAGTGGACCAGGAAGGGAGCGCTTAAACGCAACTCACGGACCAGATTGACCAAACCTTGATGATGCTGGCCGTTCGTGGCCTCGTCGGCCAGGGTCAGTTGGCCGATCGTCAGCGTCTCTATCGGCGCCTCCCGCAGTTGGCGCCGGAAGCGCTGGTCGATCTGGTACGGCCCAGGGGCCCAATCGCTTGTCGCCGCCACGATAGGCGCCGCCGTTTCCGCCATCCGCACCCGCGCCACCTCGATATCGGTGGGGCGCAGGGGCGGCTCGCTCACCAGGAGACTGAAATTCTCGTTGACCCGACTGGCCGGCGCCCCGCTTCCCGAATCCACCGGGGTCTCGGAAAAACGAAGCACCACGCAAGCGGTGCCGCCCGCCGGTTGCGGTAGAGCGATACGCACCGGCTGGGGGACGCGGATCAAATTGCCGTCGGCATCCAGGGCCACGCCGGGCTGCACGATCACCCCCCGAGTCGGGGGATCGACGGGCTGCACCCGGAGGCCGCTGATAATGCCCCAGCCATGCAAGGCGCGCAGGTGGAGGCGTTGCGTCGCCTGGTGATAGGTATGGGCATCGGTCCAGGTGGCCGCGTCGATCGCCAATCCGTCATAGGCCGTCACCCGTTGCAGGGTGAACGCCGCCAATTCCTCAATATTCATTCGCCTGCCTTCCCCCCCGTTGGCTGGCCGGCGGCCGGGCTTGCCGAGCGCCGATCCTGAACTGTCCGGCCCTCGCCCGCGCGCGCCGCGCCGGCCAGAACCACGCGCAAGCGATAAGTGGTGTGCGCGGGCTTGTCCTCCTCGATAATCTGGCGCAGGATAGCGGCATTAATCGCCCGCGGATTGTCGACCGGGGCAGTGACCACGAAGAGCAAGGGATTGGGCGGCGTACTGAGCAATTGCGTGGTCCAGCCCATCCCGCTTTCCTTCCCCAGCACGAAACCGGAGCGGTATTCGGCAATCAGCGGTTCATGTCCCGTATAGGATTGAATATGCAGTTTGAGGCCGTATTTGGTCCCGCGCCAGCGGTAGATTTCCACCGCGTTGGCGATCAGGGCGCGCTGCCGCTCCAGCGGCCAGGCGCTGTCGAGTGTCACGGCCACCCATTGAGCCAGCCAGGGGAGAAACTGCTCCGGGGCCAGTTCCGGCTCGGTGTAGATCGGCAAATTCGCGATCGAGCGGTCGATCGGGCCGAGCACCGATTCAAAGATCATCAGAAACCGTTTCAGGAACGGATCCTCTTGATACATACCCGGCAGGAACCGCAGGTACATGCTTTCCTGCGCTGCTATCCCCCCGGCTCCCCCGGCGCCGTTGGCGCGAGAACGTGGGGTAGCCCCGAGAGCCTTGGCCATAATCTGGCCGGGCGCGAGTTGGCTGGTCGCCATCAGTTTCCTCTCATGCGTTTGAGACCTATCATTTCACCGATACCACATGCGCGGCGCTGCACAACAAAGTGTCCGGGGAGACGGCGGCCATGTCTCCCGTGATCGGCCGTTCGGCGCCGTTCGCGTCAATGACCACGAAATGCACTGAACTGAGGTGATCCACATTGGGCATCGATTGCAGGAGCCCATAAATATCCGAGATGAAGAGGCCACGCTCGAATGGCCAGCCGGTTCCATCCTCGCCCCCCACCGTGGGATGGACAAAGCGGTAGAGCGCCTTCTCCACCTCGGTTTTCACCAGGGCCTTATTGGCTTTCGGCTTGGCGAACACCTCCAGGCGAACCGAGACCGCCTGATATTGCGGCGGACTGAGCACCATGCGAATGGTGATCATCCGGCGTGCGTCCAGGAAGTCCTGCACGGTCGTGCGCAGCGTGTCGGAGAGCGCCAGTTCCTCTGGGGGGACCACGCTTTCGGTGGTCGGCATTTTCGGTACCAGCACCAGATGGACGCTGCCCGCCATCCCGTCGTCCTGTTCTTTCGCGTATTTGCAGCGGCAGCGCGCCACATCCGGGCTACCCTCGCGGGCCAGCCGCTCGAAATCCTCGGCCGTCACCGCTCGGGGGCTGCTCCGCAGAACCAGCGGGCCGCGCATCAGCGCCGCGTCCAGGGTCTCGGCCTCGGTGCCGCCCACGGCGGGTTGAGGATTGGTGACCCAGGCGACGTACGGGATCGATGTTTTCAGTTGGGTCAGCGTCTGCGCTCCCACGTTCCCTACTCTTCCACCCCCCACCCGGTAGCGGGTGAAGCGGATGGACCGTCCACGGGGAGGCACGGCGCCGTATTGGCGCTCGATCCCGGTGGCCAGACGGATGGCGGGCCCGAACTGAATTTTCCCTTGCACGCTGTCGCAGGTGAAGTGAAGATCGTTGGGACCGGAGGCGGAGAAGTCGGTAATTTCCTGCCAGGGATCGAAGATGCCCGGAGTCTCCCGCTCCACTTCCACTGTTTCGCCCTCCCGGCGGGGAAGGATGGGTGGCGAGGAAAGAAAGAATGACTGGCCAGGATTGCCGTCGGATCGCCCGACCAGGTCGAGAGGAATCACCTCGCTATGGCTGGCCATCGTCGATCCGCCCAGAGCCCGAGCCGAGGCAGCCAGGATGCGGGGCGATGACGAGTAGCCGCGGCGGCCGGGAGGCGATGGGATGATCCGGCAGCGGATCCAGGTGGCCCGGCGGCGATCCAACTCGCGGGGGCGACTGGTGAGCGGGATGTGCAGGAGCACCTGGCCGCTCTTGTTCAGGCCGCCGGTACCGTCCGACTCCAGGGCCACTTGACGCCAGTTACGCAACGAGCCGTCATAATATTCCCAGGCCAATGGCGGGTTCTTGGGATCGACCCCGATCCCCTCGATTTCGCAATCCAGGTCGATCATCAGGGTATGCCCCGCCAGATCCCCGGCGAAACCGAGATAGAAGGCGTTATCAGGCTTGGGCGGCTCCTCGAAGATCGGCACCCTCAAGGTTGGATTTCGCAGGGCCAGCATATAGTCGCGATAGGCGAACTCGTCGCGGGAGACCAGCACATGGGCCAGGCTCGGCACCTGAATCTCCAACGGTTGCTCGGTCGCGAAGATGATCGATGCCTGGCTGGTGGTGCGGAGGGTAGCCACCTCGGTCCCGGCTGGAATCAGCACTGATGCCTGCAAGGGCGCCGCCAGGCGGAAAAGGACCTCCGCCCGCGCGGGCTGGGGCGATTCCAGGGAGATGCCAATCAGTTCCAGGAACTTGATGTAGTTCCGCCTCGGGACCTGGTTGACCCGGTAGAGGAGTAACTCGGTCATCCAGGCGAACAACTCGATCAGGGTCACGCCGGGATCGGAGACGTTATGATCCGTCCACTCGGGAGTGAAATGCGGAATCATCCGCTTGCACTCATCCACCAGATCCTGAAACTTGCGGTCATCGAGGACGGGGACGGGCAAGCTCATCGAGAATGCTCCATTCTTCGGCGGGCGATTCTTTCCATGGTTTAACGCTCTTCGGGAATCGTATAGAAGGGATAGACCAGATTGCGCTTGTCGCCGGTGGCGCGGATCCTGTAGTTCACCTCCACCAGCATGCAGCCGTCGAAAACCGTATCGGGGCGGGCCGTCACCGACTCCACCTTGATCCGCGGCTCCCAGCGGCCAAGAGCCTCGGTCACATGGTAACTGACCAGGCCACTGGTTGTGGGGTCCATGGGCGCGAAGACGTACTCGTGAATGGCGCAGCCGAACTCAGGGCGCATGCGCCGTTCCCCCCGCGCGGTGCCCAGAATAACGCGGATCGCTTCCTCGATGTCGGTCTCGCTCCGCGCCATGCGGATACCGCCTCGGGCGTCCACCCCCATGGGGAAGCCCAAACCCACCCCGATGATATCGTCGTTTACCGCCACTCCAGCCGTATCCCTTCCCTTGTTCGCATCGTGCCCTGCGTTCCAGCCCGACCCGCGACCGCTAATTGAGCATAATCGGGTTGCCGCTCACCTGAGCCACGGCGGGGGTGGAAATCTGCACGCCCGCCTCGCCCGAGATGGAAATCTGCGCGTTCGCCTTCATCTCGCCACTCGCCTGGGCCTGGATCGAGGTGGACACGCCCTTCATGGTGGCCGCGCCTCCCTGGGCCTCGGCCGTCAGCGCCTGCTGGGCGGTCATGGTAATGTTCTGCCCGGTGATCTTGACATCCTGGGTGGCGTTCAATTCGATATTACCCTGGGCCGTGACCGTGATCTTGTTCGAGGTGGTGTCGATCACGATCTTGTTGTTCCCCGAGCTGTCCAGGATCGTGATATTCGGCGAGCCGCTCGTGTCATCCATGGTTAGTTTGTGTCCACCCTGGGTGACAATGGTGATCATTTGCTTGGCGTCGGTATCGTCCAGGGTGATAATGTGGCCGGTACGCGATTGAATGATCCGCTGGTTGACCCCGGCGGCGGTCGCCACCTTGTCGTTCCCCTTGGGGGGAGCGTCGGTCCCATTCCACAGGCCGCCCAGAATATAGGGGCGGTTGATGTCGCCTTGCTCGAAGGCCACCAGCACTTCGTCGTTGACCTCGGGCAAATAGTACATTCCACGGGTCGCGCCGCCCCCCGGCACGACCATCCGCGCCCAGTCCGTGACGATGCCCCCCGACTCGGCGCTGGCGCCCACGATGTACGGGAGCTTGACCTTGACCCGGCCCTGCTTTTTATCCGGGTCCGTATTGTCGGTCACCACGCCGATCACCGGAGCCTGGTTGGCGCCATGGCCGTTCCCGTTCCAGGTCGCGCCCGCCGCCATTCCCACCAACTCGCCCAGGGTATTGGCCCGCCGGCCGGTTACCGTGAACCGGGTCGTATACTGCCCGCCCTGGCTGACCCGGTGGGTGACGCTCGTGACATAATAATTGCCGTTGAAGCGAGCCCCCAGGTTGGCGAGGGTCAGGAGGGTGCCGGGCTTCAGCGCCGGATTGCCCTTCATTTCTCCCTCAATCTGGAGGGAGTTGTCGGTCAGTTCGTCGAGGGTAGCCTGGGCAATAGTCGTGGCGTCTCCCTGCGAATGTACCAGTCGGTTGGAGATCACCATGTTCGCGGTCCCGAAGGGCTGGCTGAGCGTACTGCCCCCCTGTAAGTCACTGACACTCACCAGCTGATCGGGACTGGACGCGGTACCGACGATCGCTTGCTTCTGCTGCGGATCCCATGCCTGTACGTTGACCGTGGCCACCTGGCCGCTGCTGGTCAGGCGCAGATTGAGCCAGATCAGATCCTCCCAGAGGGTAGACGTCGCCACCGGGCTGCCGGTAAGGGCCGGCTTGCGAAAATGAAGCGTCCGGTCGTCGACGAACATCTCGTAGCCGATCCGCTGCGCCCGCTCGGCCAGGAATTCCCAATTGGTCTGGTTGTTCTGCGAGATCGTATCGAAAACCTCGGTGGTTGCGTCCGTACTCGCGGAAAGCCCGGCGGCGCCGGCAATGGTGGAGACAACATCCGTGTCTTTCACGTTCAGATAGGTCTTGCTCACCCGTCCCCGCTGCAGGCGATGTCCTTTATCGTAGCCGCGGATCAGGAAGCACGGCATGTTCCCGGTTCCCGAGATGTCCAACTCGACCGAGGTAACCTCGCCCTTGAATACCGAGGCCGGGGTTTCTCCGTAGCCGGCCAAAATCTCCACCGCGGCGCCAATCTGGGCGAAACTGGTGTCATTGGCCAGCGCCAGACTTGGATTGGCGCCCGATACCGCCACGCCGCCATCGGAGAATCGGATGCAAAAGGACGCGGGCAGGTACAGGTTCCGCTCCACCTCGACCGACAAGATACTGTCGGCCTTGGTCCCAGGCAGCGGGGATCCATCTACCTTGATGATATAACTTGCGTAGAAGTCGCGCGGGCTGGGAGCTGACATGCGCTGGTGGCCTCCCGCTTAAATATCCGGCACCACTAACTTCTGGCCAGGACGCAAGGCCCTGGGATCCTCCAGGTTATTCGCTTGGGCCAGCGGCCGCCACTTGGTGGCATCTCCATATTCGCGGAAGGCGATCAGGTCGAGGGTATCGCCCCATTCCACGGTACGCGCGGCCCGCATCCCCTCCCCGCCGGAGGTCGGATTCTGGGCTGGATAGGTGCCGTCATCCTTCACTTGCAGCATACTCATCGAGGCAGTGGCCCGGACCGGCAGGCCCTGGCTGGTAAAGAGGGTGAACTTGATCGTGATATTCTCGATCACGCCCTTAAAGCTCCAATAGTTGCCCCAATGGAAGGTGCAGACTGGTGGGCGACCCTTCTTGGCGTTGGTATCCGCGTTCAAGGTCGAGGGGTCGATTTTCATCAGGTTGAGCAACTTCTCGGTATAGGTGCGTACATCGGTCATGCTCGCCTCGTCGCCCTTGTAGGTGTCGAAGAAGAGCTCACAGGTCATCTTCAAGTTGCCGCCGCCACCGAATTGAGGCGCGGGAACGTCCGCCCCAGTCAGCGGGGTGGCCGTCCAGGTATTGGCCTTGGTGAACGAATAATCGGTCGGATTGAACAGGCACGACACTTGCGCCTGTGTCTCATTATTGAGAATGTAGGCTTTCTGCAATTGCGTGGGCATGGTCCCGATCCCTTCCCAAGACTTTCTCTATCGCAACAGACTGGTACGGAATCCGCCGGCCCGTTCATGGTCGAGCGCGAGCTGCCGCTTGAGCCTCGTAATCACGGTATCAACCAGCGCCTCGATATCAGTGGGAACCGTACTCCCCGATTCCACCGGCGCCGCGGCCACGTTGGCGGGAGCGCTCGCCTCGGTAACCTCCCGCTGCACCGGCACGCTTGGAGTCACTACCATCCCACGTCCGGCCAGCGTAGTCGATCCCCCGTTAGGCGCGGCAAGCGAGGCCGTGCTTCTTTGGGCCACCACGGGCCCCGAGGCGGGAGCCAGGGCAGGCATGTTGGGGGGCAGCGCCACCGCGCGGCTAACCTGTACGGTAGGAGCACTCCCGCTCCAGGTCCGCGATGGAGCGGCGTCGGTTTCGGCGAGACCACCGAACACCATCATGCTTGAGGCCGCCGTCGCGCGTTGCGTCATGTCGGGCAAGCCGGGAACCGGGGTACCCAGGGGCCCCGCCGCGCCCGGCGTTTGATCGCTCGTCATGGCGCCGCCCATTGGCTGCCCGCTCCACATCCTGCTTACCATCACCGCGCCCGGCCCGGAGGCAAGCTCCGCTCCTCCTGCCCGAGCGCCTCGGATCAGGTTCGCGGTAGACAGCCATCGCTCGGAGGCTCCGGCAGCCGCCTGGCCTATCGCGGCCGAGGTGGCGAACCGATTGACCAGGCTGGCCGTGCTCCCCGCCTGCCGCTGCACGGCCGGCGCCGCCCCAGCTGCCAATTGGATTCGGCCAAGCACGCCGCCGGCCGCCCCAAGGGCGCGGCTGGCCAGCCCTCCATCCATGGCCATGGGGGCCGGCCAGTTCCCCAGGGTCGCGAATCCGTCGGATCGGTCGGATCGGTTGGATCGGACAGATCCGACCGATTCCCCGAACTCACCGCCCATGGTCATTCGCTGGACCTGGGAAGCCAACCCACTGGCCGCGCCGCCCAGGCCGCCTGCCGCGCCCGCGAGCGTGCCGGCCAGCCTGGACCCGCTCCAGGTGGAGACATCATCACTCCCAGGGGCCATTCTGGCCAGAATGGGTACCGCCTGGGCCGCGCCGCCGGACTCCCCGGCGGTGAACCGCTGTAACGCCAATGCTCCGGCCACGCCACCCATCGCGCCGATATCCCGCGCCGCCGGCAAAGCTCCGGCGGCGGATCGCTCCGATCCGACCGATCCGACTGATCCGCCGCTAGCCAGGCGCTGAATCACGGCTGTTCCCAGGGCCCGCGCGGCCAGACCTCCGGTCATGGCCGCCAGGCCATGGCCCTGTCCACTCCAGGACATGACCCCAGGCGCGGCGGCCGAATAGGCGGTGGCGCGTTGCACCGATGCCGTGGCGCCGGCCCCCAACCCGAAGCTTGGCGACCAGCCCGGCCCCAAGCTGGCCGGCGGACTGGATCCAAAGGTTGCCGGCTGGTTGAACCCGCCAAATGCCGCTCCCTGAACAGCGCCGCCCGTGGTAGCCTGTACCGGCGAAATCGCCATACCCGATGCCGGGAGAGAAGCGCCCACTGGAGCACCGAGATCCATTGACCCGCGCGTGGATGATCCGCGCGTGGAACGCTGTACCTGGTGCAGCATCCCGCCCGCCGCGGCCCAGCCCGCCCCACCCTGTGCCGCGAACGCGCCTGAGCCGCCCCCGGTCCACATTTCACCACCGCCCAATGAGGCGGAACCGCCGAGCAAGCCGAACTCCGCCGTACTCATGCGAGCCAGCACGGGGAGCGAAAATGATTCGGCCCCCGCGGTAAAGGCCGGGGCCTGAAAGCCGCGCGCCGCCAGTCCGTCCAGGATCGGGATTGTCGGAGGACTGCTAACCGACGGGGCGCCACTCGTATGCGTCCACGCGGATCCCGTTGCCTGCGATGCCGTGCCCGAACCATGCGGCGGGCCAGATGCTGCTGTCAGCGTCCCCGCCACCGAGCCCATGCGTTGAATCGGAAAAACACCGGAAGCGCCGCCGGTCATCCCTGGCGCCGGAGACCCAGCCGCCGCCGGCTCGCCCCGCCCAGCTTGACTTGGCGCCCCAGGGGTCGCTGCTCGCTGCACCGAAGGGGCCGTGGAACTCGGCCCGCTCGCAAACCCGGATCGCGATCCCTCCGCTGCCCGAGCCGCCATACCGCCCGCGAAGGCCGCCAACCCTGGTGCCCCGGCGCCCAGGGTGTAGGACGCCAAAGCCCGGCGCTGCACTCGTGGCGTTCCCTCGGGGCTGGACGGGTTAAAAATCGGAGACAAGGTGATCGCCCCCGGCGACACCCGCGCCTCCCTCCGGCGCGCGAGATCGCCGAGCAAGGTGCTGCCGGTCGCGAATCGCTGTACGAACTGACCAACTCCGCTAGCTTCTCCCAGCGGTCGGGCCGCGAATGCCGAGGATGCCCCCACCGGCAGGCCGGCGAGGCCAGCCACTCCGGCACTGGGAAGACCCGTGGCCGCTTGCCGCTGCACTGATGGCCCGGCGGCGCTTGCCGCTCCACTGGCGGCTGGCCCGCTCAGGGCGGAAGCCGGAGTGACCGCGAAAATCGGCGCGGTGGTCTGAGATGGGCTTGACGAAGTGAGCGTGGCGCCCTGGGCTACTGAAGTTGGTCCGGCAGCCGGAATGGCCGCCGCAATGGGGGACGGATCGGCGATTGAGGAACCAGCGGTTGAGGAACCGGCGGCCGAGGAACTGGATAAGCCCACGACCGTGGCTTGCCGCTGCACGGAAGCGCCGCCCTGGCTGGCCGATGCGCCGGCGGCCCGTGCGGTCCAGGCAGCCAAGCCTTCCGCCATGGCCGGATGTGCCCCGCCACCGCTCAGAGCCGGCCGTTGGGTGAATCCGGACCAAATGCTTTCCGACCCCGGTTCGCGATCCGAGGCGAGCGCCTCGTAGTTCCCGGCAACCATCCTGGACAGCATTGGGATCGGCGCCGGCCCCGAGAAGGCCCGCAAAACAGCGGCCTCCGTCCCCATGGCCTCCGCTTCCAGGTGCGCGGGCTCGCCCTCGCCCGCCCCCAGCGCCTGAGCACCGGGAGCCGCTTTCCGTAAGGGGACGGCGGCTCGTTGGCGCGTATGGGTCAACTCGTGTGCCAGGAGAGCCAGACCGGCGGGCGCCTCTGGATCGAACTTGCCGGAAGCAAAATAGATATCGCTTCCCATGGTAAAGGCTTGCGCTCCCAACGCCTGGGCGGCTCCGCCCGCCGTGCTCCCAGTGTGAACGCGCACATCGGCAAAGGTCGCCCCGAGCGCTCTTTCCATCATCCGCCGAACCACCGGCGCCATTGGTTGCCCGACGCTGCCCGCGATCTGGCG
>JANWHO010000120.1 GCA_025450375.1 Chloroflexota bacterium | reverse complement strand
TTGATCAGGGTAATCGCGTCGGCGCCCGCCTCCTCGACCGCCGCCGCGACCGGGCGAATATCGGTGACGTTGGGACTGAGCTTGACAATCAGGGGCAGGCTGCAGGCGGCGCGCACCTCGCGCGTCACTTCCGCCGCCATCTGGGGATCGCAACCGAAAATCATCCCGCCCGCCGCTTGGTTGGGGCAGGAGATGTTCAATTCGATGGCCGCCACCCCCGGTAAGCCGTCCAGGGCTTGGGCCACCGCCACGTACTCGTCGATGGCCTCACCGGCCACGTTCACCACAATCGGCACCTTCCAGCCGGCCCAGATAGGCGTTTTCTCGCGAGCGACCGCCTCCACGCCGGGATTCTGCAAACCCACGGCGTTGAGCATCCCGCCCGCCGTCTCTACCACGCGGGGGGGCGGCGCCCCTCGGCGCGGCCTTAGGGTGGTGCCCTTGCTGAATATTGCCCCAAGCTCCTGGATATTAACGATCCGCGCGTATTCCATGCCGTAGCCGAAGGTGCCGGCGGCGGCGGTCACCGGGTTGCGCAGGATCAGCCCATCAGGATGGTTGGGGGCGAGGTTCACGGTCAGGGTTGACGCGGCGGTCGGGGGGGCCTTCACCTTAGCCGTACCGGCGCCGGCGTCGCTCGCGCGCCCAGTACACCAGGGCGAGTATCAGGAGCACGGGCACGGCCATGCCCACCACGAAGCGCGCCACTTCACCAAGAATCAGCACCGCCAGCAAACCGCAGACCGCGAAGGCGAGCAGGCGAATCCCCTGATCCCCCGCCAGGTTCAGGACGCTGGTGATGCGTCGGGGTTGCATAGCCCAGACGCGGGCGGCTGGAAGCTCGACCCCACACGATGAGCAAAATAGATGTTCATCCCTGGTCGGGGCGCCACAATGCGGACAGAACATGCGCTACTCCCTGTCTCTCCAAAGACAGATCATACCCCATCGCCATGCCGCGGTCTATTTTGCCCGCAGCACACTGTAGCCCTGGGCCCAACCCTCGCGGTTCCGCACCCGCAAGGTGCCGATGGGCGTGACCTCGAAGTGGTCGGCGACCTGATCGTAGGTAGCCTGGGTAACCAGGATCTGCCCAGGGCCCGCGTTTTGCTCGAAGCGCGCCGCCAGATTGACCGCGTCACCAACCGCCGTGTAGTCCATCCGCTGATCGGATCCGATATGGCCCACCACGACGTCGCCTGAATTAATGCCGATTCCCATTTGCAGCCTTACCAGCGGATAATCCTCCACCTCCACCTCTCCCACCGCTTGCTGGATCGCCAGGGCGGCGGCCACCGCGTGTCGCGCGTGATCCGACGTGCCGATTGGCGCGCCAAAGAGCGCCATCACTCCGTCGCCCAGCACTTGATTCACCGTGCCGCCAAAGTCGTAGACGGCGGAGATGATCCGAGCCAGATAGGTGTTGAGGATCGCCATGGCCTCGTGCGGGGCCGATTCCTCGGCCAGACTGGTGTAGCCGCGGATGTCGCCAAACAGAATGGTCACCGAGCGCCGTTCCCCGCCAGGACGGAGGTACCGGTCGGGGTCGGCCAGAATCTGCTCGGCCACCCCAGGGGACACCGCTCGCCGCAGGGCATCGAGGAGCAGGTTATTCCGCTGTTCCAGTTTATCGTGTAAGTCCTTGATGCGGAGGAGCGACCGCACGCGGGCTCGCAGTTCCACCTCGTTGAATGGTTTGGTGATGAAATCGTCGGCTCCCGCCTCGATTCCCTGCACCCGATCTCCCACGTCGCTCAGAGCGGTCACCAGAATGACCGGCAGGAAATGGGTGGCTGGACGGGCGCGCAGTTCACGACAGACCTCGAAGCCGGACATCCCCGGCATCATGACATCTAGAATGACCAGATCCACGGACTGGCTTTCCAGGGCCTCCAGCGCCTCCTGGCCCGAGACGGCGACCGTGGTTTTATACCCTTCGGCCCGCAGAACCATCTGCATGAGCCGCCCATTCCGCGGCTCGTCATCCACCACCAGGATGCGTGAAAAGGACCGCTCACTACCGAGAGGAACGGCCAGGCCGGTCAGGGTTTGGGAGTCAGGCATCGTTCAATAACCTCGATCAGCTCCTTGTCGTCGATCGGCTTGGGCAGATAGGCATCGCACCCCGATGCCAGCACCCGCTCCCCATCTCCTTTCATGGCCAGGGCGGTGACCGCGACCAGAGGGATAGCGGCGGTCTGCGGATCGGCTTTCAGCTTGGCGGCCAGGGTGAAGCCATCCATGCCGGGAAGCTGCATGTCGAGCAGAATCAAATGGGGCCGTTCGCTGTGCAAGAGATGCAGCGCCTCATGACCTGTCGTGGCCTCGCACACGGTATAGCCCTGAGTGCGGAGAATCAGGCGCACCAGGCGCATATTGACCGGGTTATCCTCCACCACCAGGATGACGCAATTGATCATCGCGGCAGAGTGAAGGTAAAGGTGCTTCCCTCACCGACCACGCTATCTACCCACACCTCGCCGCCCAGGAGATTCACCAGTTTCCTGACCAGGGCGAGGCCGAGCCCGGTGCCCGGATAGGAGCGGGCCGAGGAACTGTCGATTTGCTGAAACTCCTCGAAGATGCGGTCCTTGTTTTCGGGGGCGATCCCGATCCCCGTATCGGTTACCTGCACCGTAAGCAAGCCGCCTTCCTCGCGGGCCCAAATAGTCAGAGTACCCCCATCGGGAGTGAATTTCACCGCGTTGGATACCAGATTGTAGAGGATCTGGCGGACCCGTCCCGGATCGGAGTTAATGGTGTCCAGGGGCGGCTCGATCGTGGCATGCAGATTCAAGCATTTGCACTGTTGCGAGGCCAGCGTCTCGCCCACGGTCAGCACCGCCTCGATCATTCCGCGGAGCGAGAACTCCTCGAAGACCATGACCATTCGCCCCGCCTCCACCTTGGAGAGGTCGAGGATATCGTTGATCAAATTGAGCAGATGATGGCCACTGTCCCGGATATCCTCGAGCGATTGGGTCCGCTCATCCTCCGACATCTCAACCGCGATGTTGGGATCCAGCAGGAGTTTGGAGAAGCCGATCACCGCGTTGAGCGGAGTCCGCAGTTCGTGGCTCATGTTGGCCAGGAATTCGCTTTTTGCCCGGCTGGCCGCCGCCAACCGTTCGTTGGCGGCCCGCAATTGGTCGGTCCGTCGCTGAAGGGTATTGGCGCGCTCCCACGCCTCGATGGCGATTGCCGCCTCGGCGGCCAGGGAGCGCACCCAGTCTTCATCCTCCTCGGTGAAGGCGTAGGAGCGGGCGTGCCAGAAGACCAGGACGCCGCGCATGGCCTCGCGCATCATAATAGGGGCCGCCAGCACCGAATTGGCACTCTCCGGGAGGCGGAACAGGCGACGGAACTTTGGGCCGCGCCGCAGGGTCGTGATCCCTTCCTGGCGAATCGTGCGCAGGGCCGCGTCGGCTAACTCGCGATCGTCGGGATTCACGCTCACCCTCAGGCCGCGGTCGGATCGGAATAGGGCCGGCGATACCGGGTCAAGCACCCCAGGGGCCAGCGCGATGAAGCCAACCCCATCGCCCGGCGAGGTCAGGGTGCTTCCGGCCACCACTTTGGCGAAGACCGGGGCCAGCAGTTTTCCCGCCCCAATCGCCTGGTCGATCGCGTGCAGGGACCGCATCTGTTCTCGCTGACGGAGCTTCTCGATCGCCACCGCCGCCAGTCCGGCCACGGTCGCTAATAGCTCTTCCTCGTTCTGGCCCGGCGCCGGTCTCCGCGACGACGAGAGCCGCAGCACGGCGAGGAGCCCCCGGGTCCGCGAGCGGCCATAGAGCGGAGCCACCACGGCGTCGCAGGCGGGAAGCGGGTTGCCGTTACCAGCCCGAAGCTCCGGAAGACGGATAACCCAGGCGTGCTCGGCTCCAGCGTCGCTAAAGCTGGCCGCCGCCTTGCTCAGGGCGTCCTGGCCGGCGGGGTAATGGTGCAGCCACTGGGGCTGGCGGCCCCGACGAGCCAGGCTGGCCTTCAGGGTCATGGCCCCATCTTGCAGCAAATAGAGGCAGGCGGCATCGCCCCCGGCCCGCTCCAGACTGAGCGAGACCACCTCGTGCAGAATATCTTGAATCCGTTCAGTCCGCATCAGGCGGCGCGAGAGATCTTGCTGCACCTCCTGGCGGGCCCGCCTCGCCTGGTCCTCGGCCAGAATGCGCTGATAAAAGTCGGCATTGGTCATGGCGGTCGCGGCGCCGCCAAGGCCGAAGCGCTCGATTGCCTCGGCGCGCAGCCCCGCGTGCTTGATCGCGATCGCCACCTGATTGGCCAGGGCACTGAGGAAGCTGATTACTTCCTCATCCTCCTCGCGGAAGCGGTTAATCTGGAATGACTGGGCGGACAGCACGCCCAGAATCTCGGTATCGTCATAGGTGATCGGGACCGCCAACTCGGAGCGGACCCGATCGTTGAAAGCCACGTAGGCCGGCTCCTTGCTGACGTCGGGCACCGCGATGGCTTTGCCGGTGAGGGCCGCCATCCCGCTTACTCCCTCGCCCGCCCTGAGCCGCTTCGGCGAGCCGGCATGCCCTCCCTGGTGGGCCACGCACTCAATGTTCCCGCCCTCGCGCAGCAAGCCAATCGTCCCCACGTCCACGTGGAGGGCGCCCAGCGCGCAGCGCAAGGTATGGGCGCAGACATCCTCGACCGACAGCGGGTGGGTGGTCAGCCGGCTCAACTCCTTCACGGCCTGGAGCTGGCGCTCGCTCTGATAATACAGATCGCTCCGGTAGATCGTGACCGAGAGCAAGCGGGCGAATCGCTCCAGCACCCGCATATGCGCCTGAAGGGGCTCGAAGGCCCCAGGACGGAGGGCGGAGACCCGAAGTACCCCCAGCATCTGACCGCCGAAGGTCAAGGGCCAGAGAAGCAACGAACCCTCGGCCTCGATCCCCTCGCCGGCCGCGTTCAGGGCGGTCGCGGCGCACATGGACAGCACCCGCTCGTCGCCGCTCATCACATGCCAGGCCCCTCCGGCGTAGCGGACGGCATGGACGGGTTGCTCCAGCGGGCCGAGGGTCCGATAGAGGTCCGGATCGAGGGCCAACTCGTGCCC
>JANWHO010000119.1 GCA_025450375.1 Chloroflexota bacterium | reverse complement strand
CGGAGCAGCCCATCCTTAAGCGAGTCATAGACATCGCCCACCGCCACCACCACGCTCCCCGCCAGGCAGCGTTGGCCCGCCGCCCCGAACGACGAGGACATGATCGCCGAAAGCGTCTTCTCCATCTCACAGTCCGGCATCACCACCAGATGATTCTTCGCCCCGCCCAGCGCCTGGACCCGCTTCCCGTTCTCCGCCGCCCTGGCATACACATACTTGGCGGTCGCGGCCGAGCCCACGAAGGAGATCCCATTGACCCCCTTGCTCTCCAGCAGCCCATTCACGGCATCGTGGGTCCCATTCACCAGGTTGATCACGCCGGGCGGGAAGCCCGCCTGCTCCATCAATTCATAGAGGCGAATGGAACTGAGCGGCACCTGTTCCGAGGGCTTGAGCACGAAGGTGTTGCCCGAGGCGACGGCAAAGGGCAGGAACCAGAGCGGAACCATGGAGGGGAAATTGTAGGGGGTGATGGCGGCGAACACGCCGATCGGCTGGCGGATTGTGTCGCAGTCAATATCACGCGAAATGTCCTCAAGGTTGTTGCCCATCATCAGAGTTGGCATCCCGGTGGCTACCTCGACCATTTCGATCCCGCGCTTGATCTCCAGGCGCGCGTCTGGGAGGGCCTTACCGACCTCGCTGACCAGGATCTGGGCCAGTTCCTCTAGATGCTCCTCCATCAATTGCCGCACCTTGAAGAGGTAGCGGGCCCGTTCCAGGACGGGCGTCGCCCTCCAGGCGGGGAAAGCGGCGCGGGCCGCCGCCACCGCCCGTTCCACGTCATCTTTCGTGGACAGAGGCACCTGGGCCAGCACCTGGTTGGTGGCGGGATTCCGCACCTCCAGGGTGCCCGAGCCCGCCTCGACCCATTGGCCGTTGACGTAGTTGCGGAGCTTGCGAACCGTGGTGGATGTATGCTGCTCACTGCGGGTAACCGTGGTAGCCATGGGATCCTCCCGCGGGCCGGATCAGTACCGTGCCGGCCGCGCACTGGTGGTTTCGTCGCCCTCGCGGCATCGCGGGGGCGGGGCACATGCCATCATGATAAGCCCCCGCGGGGGTGAGAGGCCAGCGGTCCCTACCGCGGCGTCTCGATTGGGAGGGGCGGCTCGGGCGTACCGAAGCATTGTGGCGGGCCGCCCCGCCTGGGAGCGCGAGCAAGGATGCTCGCGCTCCCAGGCGACCGTGGCGACCATGCTGGTGCTCCAACGTGGATCACAACACGTCGGTGCGCCCGGGCGGCTCCCTGGTTGGGTAGGGAAGCCAGGTTTATGCTACTCTCATCTCAGGGTCGGTAGCGGGCCGACGAAGCGCGTCCAAGTGTGGGGTTCTGGGGAGTGGCCGGCATGGAGACGTGCCTCCATTGTGGTCAACTCGCCGGCAATGGCCGGTTCTGTCCTAACTGCGGGATCGCGCGAGCCTCGGCAGCCGAACGCCAGGATGTGTTCATCCCCTCCCTCTGGCAACCGCTCCCGGTCTCTCTCCAATTGGCCTCGCGCTATAAGGTACGCCGGCTGGTCAGCCGCGGCTCTTTTGGCGCCGTGTACGAGGCCGAGGACAGCCGTTTCGAGGGCCAGGTTCGGGCCTTGAAAGAACTGGTGCCGGTGGTGCTGCAAGCAGATGAGCTTGAAGAGGCCACGGCCTGGTTTCTCCGTGAGGCTGAGTTGCTGGCCACCCTCAACCATCCGGCCATTCCGCGAGTGTGGGACTCGTTCGAGGAACATGGCCGGCTGTATATCGTGATGCAGTTCATCAAGGGCCGCACCCTGGAACAGATCCTGACCAAGCGGCCGGAAAGCGGTCTACCCGCGGCCACGGTGATCGGCTGGGCGCGGGCCCTCTGCGATGTGCTGGAGTATCTGCACGCCCGTACCCCGCCGGTGCTGTTCCGGGATCTCAAGCCGGCCAACATCATGGTGGATGATGATGGGAATCTGATGCTGATCGATTTCGGGATCGCCACCCGATTCGTGCCGCGGCGGGTGGGGACGACGATCGGGACACCGGGGTACGCGCCGCCCGAGCAGTACCAAGGGCTTGCCGAGCCCCGCAGTGATCTCTATGCTCTGGCCGCCACGCTTCACCATTTGCTGACCGGGCGCGATCCGGCCAGGGAGGCGCCGTTCAGCTTCCCAGCCCTGGACGCCGAAGGGCTGGGCATCCCAGCATCGCTCGGAAAAACGATTGCCGCGTCCCTCGCCTTCGTCGCGACGGAGCGGCCGCCATCGGTCAAGCTTTTCCGGACCGCCCTGCGGGCGGCGCCACCGAATACGCCACGGGCATCGGGCAGCCAGGTGATCCGATCCGACCTGCGCCATGCCTCGCGGGTGGCCAACCAACCCTGGTCGCCATCGCAGAGCGAGGTGGTCGCGGCGGTGATTCCCCGCCAGGCGGCCTCCATGCAGGCGCGGTTCCAGGTGGAGTCGGTGGAGACCGCCGGCGAGGAATACAGAGTGGAGGCCCTGAGGCTGCAAGGGGAGCGGCTGGCCCATGCCGGCCACTTCGCCAAAGCTGAGTCGGTGCTGGATCAGGCATTGACTCTGTGCCCGGACGACGCGGATCTCTGGCGAGACAAGGGGTATCTGCTTCGGCAGGCGGGCAGGCCGCGGGAGGCGATTGCCGCGTTCAAGGAAACCTTACGCCTGGCGCCGGATCAGGCGGACGTGCTTTCCACCATGGGGTGGTGCCTGGGTCACATCGGGCTGCATCCGGAGGCGCTGGCCACCCTTGAGCAGGCGTTGGTGCTGGAGCCGCACGACGCGGGGGCATGGGCGGCGCGCGGATGGAGCCTGGCCTGCCAGCATCGCTATCAGGAGGCGTTGCGGGCCCTGGACGAGGCGACGCAGCTTGATCCGATGAACGCCGAGGCATGGAGAACCCGGGGATACTGCCTGCAACGGTTGGGACAGGATGGAGAGGCCATGCGTTCATTTCGGCGGGCCCAGAGAGCCGGGTAGGATTGTGAACCGGACCATGCTTGCCTAACCACGCGCGCGGGAGTACGCTTGAGCGCGAGATCTATGTTGTCAGGCGAAGGAGGACGACCATGCGGAGGAAGGCACCTTGGTGGATCTGGCCGGCGCCGGTTCTGGGGGCAAGCTGGCTTACCGGCCTGTTGCTCCTTGCCGTGCCGCCCGTCCTCTTCCACGGCCTCGACCAACAACCGGTGGATTGGGTGCTCCCGATTGCCGCCGCCGTGGTGTTGCTCGGCTATCTGACCTCGAAGGTCGCTTCGGTGTTAGGCCCGGATGCCCTGCGCACCCTGATCCCCGCCGAGCATGGGCGGTGGATAGCCGGTTTGCTGGGGGCGCTGGTCTGTGTCACCTGGACCGGTCTCCTCTGGTCCAGCTATACGGATAACGTGATAGGGATGATCTTCTGGCAGATCTTCGCCGGAGCGGCGATAGACCTCTTCGTGCTCGGCTGGCTGTGCCTATCGCTCCGGGCCGCCGTTTCCCGTACCCCCGCTCGGAGCGGTTTGACCCTGCTTTCCGGCGCGCTCACCTCCTTGGTGGCCTCCTACGCGGGCCTGGCGATCCTGATCGAGGCGTACCTCCGCTACGGCTGGGAGCCCAATCTTGCCCTGGTCGGACTGCTGGTCATCTTGCTCACCGGGATGTTCCTCCTGCCTCCCGTGCTGGCGGTATCGGGGATGGCGGCGATTTTCACCAGTCTGACCGCCGGCAGCAAGGAAGGCGGGCCGGGAAGCGGAGTGTAGGGAGCACTCCCCGGAAGGATGCCGGCATGGATCAGGTCATGGCGGATCTTTCGCCTGAGGCCCTGACTCAGGCTATCGTTAACAACCTGTATGAGAGCAATACCATTTAGCCTCACCGCCTTGCCAGGCATGACGCGCTTCGTGGTTGGAGGGGTAGTCGGCTATTTCTGGGATTTCCCATTTCCCGTCTTCAACGGAGCCGTTCGGCCACGTTTCTCGGTTGAAACGGCCGATGCCGGGATCGAGGCCTTTCTTGCCGAGGCGAGAGCACGAGGCGTCCCCATGCCGTGGTCGCTCATGCCCGGTAGCGAGCCGGCGGATCTGGGCCCTCGACTGGCGGCCCATGGGTTCCAACGGACTGACGTTCTCACCGGGATGGCTGCCGATCTTGCCACCCTCAACCCTGAAGCTCTGCCAGCCGACGTACGGATACAGCGCGTGAGCGATACCGACACACTGGATATCTGGATGACCAGGTTGGCGGAGGGTTATTCCTTCCCTGCATGGCTGCCAGAACCCTTAACATTGCTGATGGCGCACGCGGGCCTGACCGACGAGGCGCCATGGTCGCTCTACCTCGTGTGGCTGAACGGCCGGTGGCCGTGTCCATGGTCATCTATGTCGCCGGCGTGGCGGGTATTTACAACGTCGTCACCCTGCCAGCGGCCCGTGGGCGCGGGATTGGGCGGGCGGTGACGCTCGCTCCCCTACTTGAGGCGTGGGAGCGCGGCTACCGCGTGGCGGTTCTGAACGCCACTGAAATGGGATTCCCTGTCTATGAGCGTTTGGGTTTCGCCCGCTACTGCGACATCCTCCAGTACCTGTGGCCGGGTGAGCCGGCAGGTGGGGGCGTATCAGAGTGATAAGCGCCCAGGTTACCTGGGAGGACGGGATCCCTTCCGTCACTAAAGTGGGCCCGAAATCCTGAGTCCACTATAATCCGGCGCGGGTGGCTCCTTACCAAGAACGCCGCGCGGCACTATTGTCCAACGGCAATACCTTCCGTCAGATCGCGCCCGATCAGACGAATGTGCGGCACATCCCGCACATCAACGGACCCGAGGTCCGCATGCATCGATGCATGCTCAATGGTCAAGGCGACGATGGCCCCCTTCTCGTCGTAGTCAGCCAGCATATCGGGGCCAAGGTCACCCGAGTCACTGCTCGCCGCGTCGCGAATATTGATGTATAGCGTATCAGTATCGGCAAAGTACTGGATTTTCATGGTCCCTCCCTCGGCTTGAACGAGCGGTCGAAAAACGCATTGTGGACGGTCTCTCCATCTTCGAGCAGCACCACACGGATGGCGCGACCGGAGCTCTCGGGATGCACCCCCCACAGACGAATGCGTCCGTCCGGCTGTACGGTCCCGTGCCACGTGATGCGCCATCACCCATTCCACCCACTCGCTCCGTACCTCAGGATGCGTGTGCTGAACAATGATATCGTAGTAGCGGGTCGTTTTCACTTCTTAACCGTACGAATCCGTGCCATGGGTGTCAACCACAATCGCGACGATTGTGCATGGGCTGTGAATACAAGCGTCCGCTACGATAACTCTTCCCTTTATCGCTCGGAAGCGCTCCGTTGGACACCTGGCCGTCACATGAGTGCCGCAGTGCGAGGCGCCTCCCTGGCGGCAGGGCGGAACCTGGCAATCTCCGCTGACCATTTCCCGCGGTCCGGTCTGGCTACCGCAGCCACCCAGACCAGGGTTCTCGAACGGACGATCAGAGAGCAGACCGGCCACACGGGCGTGCCCATCTTGCGCCGCTCCATCCGGCTGGGCTCAGCCTCCGCGGACGGATTAAGCCGTGAGGCACGCTTCGGCGCCGTGCCACACTCGGACCAACGTACCAGCGCAATCGCTTGTGGGATGCACCCGACGACGATCTTTTTGCGGGGCGTTCACTTCGGCTGGAATCCGCTCACTTCGATGGATGACAAGGGATCACATCTTGTGATCCCCTTTGAGTCATCAGAACGTATACGCAGTGGCAGGCTCGGCCATGGTGAGTCTACGGCCGCCAGGCTCCTTGACCGCCTTGCAGGAGAGCCTGTGCCGGGAGTTTCGAGCCCAAGGTAAGGTTCTCCACCAGGGTTGCTGGGGGAACGACCGCGTTGGCGGGGCTGCTTGCCACCGTCGTGAAGGCAACGTTGGGACTCACCTTGAGGGGGGACAGGTGGAAGATGCCGGCGGCGTGGGTGGAGTAGACGCTCTTGGCGGTCTTCCCGTTCTTGCTCAGCGTGTAAATCTGGGCCGACCCCGACTTGGGATTGGTGGGCATTGAGGCCACGTAGAGGTTCTTGTTGTCGGGGGACCAGGCTACAGAGCCCGCGTTGAGCTTGGGCGCCAGCACCTGAGTTTTCCCGGACGCTACCGTGATGAGCCCGACCTGGGTCGAGCTTCCCGGCTTGCTCCCCGCCACGGTGGCGGCGATGGTCGAACCATCCGGAGACAACACCCCGCCTGACCAGGTTGGCAGGGTCGCGTTCTTCCCACCGTGGATATGCAGGATGGTAAGTCCCTGCGCCCCGCAGGTCGATTGCACGGCGACCAGGCTGGGCTGGGCCCAGATCAAGGTGCTGGGAGCGCCGTTATACGTACCCTCGGCCAGCGCGAACGCATTCTGGAGCGCCGTTACCTTGGAGCTACAGCCGGCGGTAAAGGAAAAAGTGCCCAGGATGGTCGGGTTCTTCGAACCGAGCTTCAAAGCCTCAACCTTCAGGGTAATTTGCGTGGCCTTGGCCGGAGCGTTGGGGGCCGCGATGGCCAGCTTGCCGGTAGGAACCGTGTAGAGCACGTACTTGCCGTCCCGCGACCAGGCGGCGTTCACCCAGGGGTAGGCGTTGGAGACCAGCAGTTTGGCATTTGCTCCGTGGGTATCGGCGAGAAAGATGCTTTCGGCGTTGCCAATATAGTCCATGGTGGTGAAGAGCAGCCCGGAGCCGTCGGGCGACCAGAGCGGGCTCTGTCCTACTCCGGCGGTGGTCAAAGCGCCTCCCTCAAGCACCGCTACCTGGCCGTTGCTCGCGAAGGCCAGGGCATTGGTGGAGACGGCGGCCCGCGCCGTGAAGGATCCTTGACCGCCGGCCACCAAGCCGGCGGCGACTGCCATGGCGGCAGCGCCGCGCCACTGTTTCCGCATAGTCGTGATTCTCCTTGCTTCGGTTCGAGCTGACAGCCCACCTCTCGGCACTGATGGGCCGAAACAAAGGGTACCCGGTCAATCAGCATGGTGCCAGTAGGGCAGAGTGGCCTGGGGATCAGGAAACCGGCGTGGCCGGCCGCTACGCCGGGGTTGTGGCCGCTGGGGTTTGCTCGATTGTCGCTTTCACTCGCTGCCCGAACTGGGTCATGATGTCGTCGAATTTCCGTTTGAACAGGCCCATCCCCAGACCGGCGATTTTCCCGCTCACCGATGCCTCCACGCTCAGCCTCAAATTAGTCGCGGCGCCATCCGGCTCGAGCGAGGCCGAGATATCGATCCGGACGCTGCTGCCCAGAGCGGAATCCTTTCCCGTCCCGAGGACATGCAGCGAGCGTCCTTCATCGGACGACTGAACCACCAGGTCCAGCGGCATCTTCAACTTGAGTGGACCTACCCGATCGGCCACCAGCGCCGTGTAGTGTACGTGCGGCTCCACGACCGTCGCCTCCTGGCACCCAGGAATGCAACGGGCCAGTTGCTCGACGTCCCAAAGAAAGTCCCAGACCCTTTGGGAGCTTGCCTCGATGCGGATCTCGTGCTGGAACTGCATAGCATCCTCCTCCGTTTCGCGTTTTCGACCAGCCTGAAAGCCAGACCTCTTTCCTCTACTGTACCGTGAGATCGGCTGACGAGGCGCGGAACCCTCGCGGGCACACCCCGTTGTTTGTGGGCGTGACGCCGACCGACTTCTCGATCATGAGACAGGGACGCGGGTCTCCGGGCCCCTAAAGGTGCCGTGCTCGCGAAAGCAGATGGCGGAGCCGTCTCGGATACAATTCACTAAAGGACTGCCTACGGCAAGGAGCGGTATGGCCGAATCGATCGTACTCTCGCATATCCAGGCGGGCGCTTTACTTGACGGGCGCGAACGCAGCCAATCGAGCCTGCTCACTACGCTCGATCTTGGCCTGTCGCGGGTCGAGGTGGAACTCACCGCGGACGGGGTCGCCTTCAATGGAACCCTTCTCCTGGACTGGGATGCCGTGCGGACCATCATTCACCAGTCGCCGATGTGCTTCCTGGTGGAAGACGGAGAGGTTTTCAAGATTCACCGCTTCTCCGAGGAGTTGAGTCGGCCCTATAGCCTGATGGCCACCGCCGGCTGGCCGACATTGGTCAATGCCGGCTTCACTATGCATCGGATCGTGGGGATCGATCCGGGGCAGGATACGCTGGAGAAGATCCGCGCCCTCGGGACGCCGCGTGGGCGAGTGCTCGATACCACCACCGGCCTGGGCTACACGGCGATCGCCGCCGTTCGCCAGGCGAATGAGGTGATCACGGTCGAACTGGATCCGTTGGTCCTGGAGATCGCTCGCCTCAATCCCTGGTCGCGCGAATTGTTCGAGAATCCTCGAATCAGCCAGCGGGTCGGCGACAGCGCCGATCTGATCGAGGAGTTTCCCGATCGGCACTTTACCCAGATCATTCACGACCCCCCAACCCTGAGCTTGGCGGGCGGCCTCTATGGCGGCGCCTTCTACCGGCAACTCTTCCGGGTGCTGCGCCCCGGAGGGACGCTCTTCCACTACGTGGGCAATCCGGCCAGCCGCCAGGGCGGCATGGTGGCGAAGGGAGTCAGCCGCCGGCTGCACGAGGCGGGGTTTGCCAAGGTGACGTCCCGGCCTAGGGCCTTCGGGGTGGTCGCCAACCGGCCTTAAGCCTCCGGGAGCATGGGCATCTGAATATCGCGTTCCCTGGCCACGGCAATCGCCTCTGGATACCCGGCGTCGGCATGGCGGACCACGCCCATCCCCGGATCGGCGGTGAGCACCCGCTCGATCCGCTCTCCCATGGCGGCGGTGCCATCGGCCACCACCACCATGCCGGCATGAATCGACTTGCCCATCCCGACTCCGCCGCCGTGGTGAATGCTGACCCAACTGGCGCCGCACGCGGTGTTGAGAAGGGCATTCAGGAGCGGCCAATCGGCGATCGCGTCCGAGCCGTCCCGCATGCTTTCGGTCTCCCGGTGGGGCGACGCGACCGATCCGGTATCGAGATGATCGCGGCCAACGACGATCGGCGCGCTGACCACACCCCTGGCGACCATCTCGTTAAAGCGGGCGCCCAGTCGGGCCCGCTCCCCATAGCCCAACCAGCAGATCCGGGCCGGCAACCCCTGGAAGGCCACCTTCTCGCGGGCCAGGCGAATCCACCGGCACACATGCTCGTTGTCGGGAAACTCCTCCAGGACCGCGTCATCGGTGGCGGCCAGATCCTTGGGGTCTCCCGATAGAACGACCCAGCGGAACGGTCCCTTCCCCTCGCAAAACAGGGGCCGGATGTATTTTGGCACGAATCCGGCGTACTCAAAGGCGTCGGCATAGCCATGCTCCTGGGCCAGACCGCGGAGGGAATTACCGTAGTCGAAGGTCTCCACCCCGGAACGGGCGAACCCCACCATGGCCATCGCATGCCGGACGGCGCTGGCCCCAGCCAACTCGATATAGCGCTTGGGGTTCGAGATACGGAGGGAGGCGGCGGTCTCCAGATCCAGGCCGGCGGGGATATAGCCATTGAGAGGATCGTGGGCGCTGGTCTGATCGGTGACCATGTCAATTGGCGCCCCATCGGCCAGGAATCGTGGGAAGAGATCGGCCGCGTTCCCCGCGACGCCGATCGAGAGCGGCCGCCGTTCCCGCGCCGCCTCCACCGCCAGGCGGATTGCCTCATCGTAGTCCGCCGCTCTGACGTCCAGGTAGCGGGTCTCCAGACGCCGCTGGATACGCTGAGGCTCGGCCTCGACACAGATCGCCACCCCGCCGAGCATGGTGATCGCCAGGGGCTGGGCGCCGCCCATCCCTCCCAATCCGGCGGTGAGAACGATGCGGCCCGCCAGGTCCGTCCAGCCTCGGGCGGCGGCGGCGGCGGCGAAGGTCTCATACGTGCCCTGGAGGATCCCTTGCGTGCCGATGTAGATCCAGCTTCCGGCCGTCATCTGACCATACATAGTGAGGCCCAGGGCATCCAGGCGGCGAAACTCATCCCAGGTGGCCCAGTCAGGGACCAGATT